>NZ_SMTB01000012.1:0-42428 GCF_006864105.1 Acinetobacter sp. RF14B
AGTGACATGAAAAGAGGCTTAAGCCTCTTTTTTTATTTTGTTGAGCGCGTTTTTTCTAGAGTGAAAATATTCAATGCGATCAAAACAAACCCACAGGAGCAATAACCCAATCAGATGAGGCTGTGTTAGCCTGCAATACCATAACGCGGATTATTGGCCAGGTCTTCCTGTTTTAAGCCTGCATGTTCAACTGCTGCGATAGCCGTGTTATAAGCATACATGGCACAGACACCCATAAAGCGTTTCAGTTTACGGTCGATTCCATCGAAATCCTGTTCAGCAGCTGCACTGACATGGCTTTTAAAATTCAGTTCGGCATAAGTCGGGTTAAAACGTGTTCCTGAAATCCCGTTTTGTAAAGAATGGTTTACATCCTCTAATGTATTACCGATGCACGAGTTAATACCCATACCAGTGATGACAACACGTTTCATCTACAGATCCTTATAGTTTATCTCTGGGTCAGAGGGAGATATTTGGCCTTGTAAAAACAGCGAAATATGGCGCTGACACCTGTTTCACGATGGTGAACATCATAGCAGAAAGGTTTTTGAAATCTTATGGCAAATGTTATGCCGTGTGACAGTGAATTGAGTTCATAAAGTGTTGAGTGGGGCTTTTACCAAATGAAACAGAATAAGGTTGAGATAAATGCTGACTACACCTAGTATTTATACCAAATACAAGCACGTGCATGCTGAGGTGGAAAATGGGAAATGCTAATAATAAATCATCTAATGGTCTGATTTCGAATGCGTTTGGAGTGGCGAAAAAGTTCAGCTCAACAGGATTGGATCTGTTACATCATGTCGCACCTGATTCGGTTACTAAAGTCGGTAAAGTTTTAAATAATAATTCTATAATTGAGGGTTCAGCCAAAGTGAAAAGTCCGTTTACAGCAAAAAAATATGAAAATCCAAAGCAGATGTTGCGTGAGCATCTCCCGAATGTTTCCCGTCAGTTATTGGGCCGTCGCTTTAATACCGTCAATAACGTGGCACATTTTGTTTCTCCGCAGCTTACTGAAAAAGTATCGGATTATTTCTTTGACCATTTAAATCATTTCAGTAACCAGATGAGTTCAGTTGATGCCATTCTGGATGAAGCAGGTGCACGAGAGCTGGAAGAGCTGACTCAGGACATAGACCGCTCAAAGCGTCTTTCTCAGGCTTTTGGCGAACAGAATAAATGGATTGCCACGCTACAGGGTGCAGTGACTGGTACCACAGGTGTCGTGGGAACGGCAATTGATATTCCCGCGTCGTTATTACTGGCTTTACGTACCATTTATCAGGTTGGCCGTTCTTATGGTTTTGACCTGAGTAAAGAAGATGATCAAGAAATCGTCCAGCATATTTTTAAACAGATTGATCTCAGCCTGATTGCAGAAAAACAGACCTTGCTGCTTGGTCTGAAAGCCATCAGCAATACCCTTAAAACTCATGATCTTTCTCAATTACAGAACATGCTGGGCTCGGATAATGATATCGAGGCTCTGAAAAAATGGCTCAGTAAAGAAGATGGCAGCATGAAATGGGACTGGATGAACCATATGTCGAAGTTTTCTATTCTAGAGCAGTTAACCAGGCTGACTCCACTGGCTGGTGCGGGAATTGGTGCAGTATATAGCCATCGTTTTGTGGATGATGTGAATCAAAAAGCTCAGGACGTTTTCTCGCATGCGCGTCAGTATCTGTTACAGCATCAGGATACCAGTTTATCGCCATATTCAGCTTATGAAAAAGCGATGAGTCTGTTAGAGCAGGCTGCACCGAAATTACTGGAAAAAAATGATGCGGAGGAGGTTACTCCTGCCCCAGACAAGCCAGTTTTAGATAAAGAAATTACGCTTGAAGGAAATGATCATATCACTCAGGTGAAGCTGGTTAAAAAACAACAACAGGATTTGAGTCCTGAAGATGCTGAAGTGAAAGAAGATGAAAAAGTCAGAGAAGGGCTGGATAAACTAACAGATCAATTGGTTGAGCCGGTAGCAGATAAACACATGCAGCAGCCTGCAATTCCTAAAGATGCTTTTGATGCGGATGCCGCCTTGGACGAAGAGTTGGGCCTGCCATCAGAAAATACTGAAAGTATTGAAACTGTTACTACAGCAGAAAATATCAATGCGGCGGAACAGAAGGATCAGGCAGTGGAGGCTGAGCAGCCGCAAGCTACCGAGAAAGCTGAAGATGTTACAAAAAATACCGCTAAAAAATCAAAAAACAAGCAGTAAATGATGCTGTAATGAATAGTGTAAGTCTTGAACTTATCGGACTTTGTCTGGCACAGATATATTGACCGATTTTCCATCTTGACTTACAATTGCATGCCCTCAAAAAGTAGTAGTTTTTTGGGGCTTTTTATTAACGGGAGAATTGCCACATGGCAACAACAAATCAGTTGATCCGCAAGGGTCGTACGACTTTAGTTGAAAAATCTAAAGTTCCTGCGTTAAAGGCTTGTCCACAACGCCGTGGTGTTTGTACACGTGTTTACACAACTACACCTAAAAAACCTAACTCAGCAATGCGTAAAGTTTGCCGTGTTCGCTTAACTTCAGGTTTTGAAGTTTCTAGCTACATCGGTGGTGAAGGCCATAACCTACAAGAGCACAGTGTTGTTCTGATCCGTGGTGGTCGTGTTAAAGATTTACCAGGTGTACGTTACCATACCGTTCGTGGTTCTTTAGACTGTGCTGGTGTTAAAGATCGTAACCAGTCTCGCTCTAAATACGGTACTAAACGTCCTAAGAAATAATTGTTTAAGAACAATTTTCTAAGACTGTAGAACCGTAATCCTTTATCGTCTCGCTTGTCTGATTTCTTCATTTAATTTTGTGAAAATTCAAGCGACGTGTAGTAAGGCCAGCGAATGCACATGACACTTTGTGCTACTGCTGGATTAACCTGAAGTGTCATATATATAGGTAGTTTAAAATGCCAAGACGTCGCGTAGTTGCTGCTCGTGAAATCCTTCCGGATCCTAAGTTCAGCAGCCAAACAATCGCTAAATTCATGAACCACGTAATGCAAGATGGTAAAAAATCTATTGCTGAAAGTATCGTTTACGGTGCTTTAGAACGCGTTCAAGAAAAATCTAAAGTAGACCCGGTTGAGTTTTTTGAAGCTACGCTTGAAAAAGTTCGTCCTATGGTCGAAGTAAAAGCACGCCGTGTTGGTGGTGCTACTTATCAAGTTCCTATGGAAGTACGCCCATCCCGTCGTACTGCTCTAGCGATGCGTTGGTTGGTAGATGCTGCTGCTAAGCGTTCTGAAAAAACTATGGCTTTACGTCTTGCTGGCGAGTTGCTTGATGCATCTGAAGGCAAAGGCGCAGCGGTTAAAAAACGTGAAGATGTGCATCGTATGGCTGAAGCCAACAAAGCCTTCTCTCACTACCGTTTCTAAGCACATAAAACAGGCCCTAATCAGGAAGATGGCAACACTGCTTTCACGCAATTGTCATCAAAGCGCTTTAAGTTGCTAGCAGCTTAAAGCGTCCTGTTTTAAACAACAAAATTTAGGAATGCTAGAAATCATGGCACGTCAAACCCCAATTTCTCGTTACCGTAACATTGGTATTTCTGCGCACATCGACGCAGGTAAAACAACTACCTCTGAACGTATTTTGTTCTATACAGGTGAGAGCCACAAACTAGGTGAAACTCACGAAGGTTCAGCAACGACTGACTGGATGGAACAAGAGCAAGAACGTGGTATTACCATTACCTCAGCAGCTGTAACATGCTTCTGGAAAGGTATGGCTAACCAGTTCGACCAACACCGTATTAACGTAATTGACACCCCGGGACACGTTGACTTCACGATTGAAGTTGAGCGTTCTATGCGTGTTCTTGACGGTGCGTGTATGGTTTACTGTGCTGTAGGTGGTGTACAGCCTCAGTCTGAAACTGTATGGCGTCAAGCAAACAAATATGGCGTTCCACGTCTTGCATTTATCAACAAGATGGACCGTACTGGCGCGAACTTTTTCCGCGTTATCGAGCAAATGAAAACTCGTCTTGGTGCGAATCCAGTACCAGTCGTTGTTCCAGTGGGCGCAGAAGAAAACTTCACTGGTGTTGTTGACTTGATTGAAATGAAGTCAATCATCTGGGATGAAGCTTCTCAAGGTATGAAGTTTGAATACGGCGAGATTCCTGCTGAACTTCAGGCGACTGCTGAAGAGTGGCGTACTAACATGGTTGAAGCTGCTGCTGAAGCATCAGAAGAACTCATGGATAAATACCTGGAAGAAGGTGATCTTTCTAAAGAAGACATCGTTGCAGGTTTACGTACTCGTACATTAGCTTGTGAAATTCAACCGGCAATGTGTGGTTCAGCATTCAAAAACAAAGGTGTTCAACGTATGTTGGACGCGGTGATTGAATTCTTGCCAGCACCGACTGACGTTGCAGCGATTAAGGGTATCCTTAACGACAAAGACGAAACTGAAGCGTCTCGTGAAGCGTCTGATGATGCACCGTTCTCTGCGCTTGCGTTCAAAATCATGAACGACAAATTCGTAGGTAACTTAACCTTCGTACGTGTTTACTCTGGTGTTCTAAAAGCGGGTAGCCCGTGTTATAACCCGGTGAAAATGAAGCGTGAACGTGTAGGCCGTATCGTACAGATGCACGCAAACGATCGTCAGGATATCGAAGAAATTCGTGCAGGCGATATCGCAGCGTGTGTAGGTCTTAAAGATACAACGACTGGTGATACGCTGTGTGATGAAAATGCAGTGATTACACTTGAGCGTATGGAATTCCCAGAGCCAGTAATTGCACTTGCAGTTGAGCCTAAAACTAAAGCTGACCAAGAAAAAATGTCTGTTGCTTTAGGCCGTTTGGCAAAAGAAGATCCATCATTTCGTGTACGTACTGATGAAGAATCTGGCCAAACCATTATTGCTGGTATGGGTGAGCTTCACTTGGACATTATTGTTGACCGTATGAAGCGTGAATTCGGTGTGGAAGCAAACATTGGTAAACCAATGGTTTCTTACCGTGAAACGATCAAAAAATCGGTTGAACAAGAAGGTAAATTCGTACGTCAAACTGGTGGTAAAGGTAAATTCGGTCACGTATACGTACGTTTAGAACCGCTTGCTGAAGATGCTGGTAAAGATTACGAATTCGCTGAAGAAGTTGTAGGTGGTGTAGTACCTAAAGAGTTCTTCGGTGCGGTTGATAAAGGTATCCAAGAACGTATGAAGAATGGTGTCCTTGCTGGTTATCCAGTAGTTGGCATCAAAGCGACATTGTTCGACGGTTCTTACCACGATGTCGACTCTGACGAATTGTCGTTCAAAATGGCAGGTTCTTATGCCTTCCGTGATGGTTTCATGAAAGCGGATCCTATCCTTCTTGAGCCAATCATGAAAGTTGAAGTAGAAACGCCAGAAGACTATATGGGCGATATCATGGGTGACCTTAACCGTCGTCGTGGTATGGTTCAAGGTATGGACGATCTGCCTGGCGGTACTAAAGCCATTCGCGCTGAAGTTCCACTGGCTGAGATGTTTGGTTACGCAACTCAAATGCGCTCTATGTCTCAAGGTCGTGCGACTTACTCTATGGAATTTTCTAAATATGCTGAAACTCCACGTAACGTGGCGGAAGGCATTATTGCTAAATTCCAGTCTGGCGGTAAAAAAGGTGACGACGAGTAATCTTTGGATTACTATAAGCCCAAACTAATTTATAGTTAAAAACCAAGTGCTCATGCAGCGATCCTGCATGAGTAATTCAAAAAGGAAGATCTCATGGCTAAGGCTAAGTTTGAACGTAATAAGCCACACGTTAACGTGGGCACAATCGGTCACGTTGACCATGGTAAAACAACTTTAACAGCTGCGATTGCAACTGTATGTGCGAAGAAATTCGGTGGTGAAGCTCGTGACTACGCTGCAATTGACTCTGCACCAGAAGAAAAAGCACGTGGTATTACTATTAATACTTCACACGTAGAATACGATTCTCCAACTCGTCACTACGCTCACGTCGACTGCCCAGGTCACGCCGACTATGTTAAAAACATGATTACTGGTGCGGCTCAAATGGATGGCGCGATCCTGGTATGTTCAGCGACTGATGGCCCTATGCCACAAACTCGTGAACACATCCTGCTTTCTCGTCAGGTTGGTGTTCCATACATCATCGTATTCCTGAACAAATGTGACATCGTTGATGACGAAGAGCTGATCGAACTGGTAGAAATGGAAGTTCGTGAACTTCTTTCTACATACGACTTCCCGGGTGACGACACTCCGGTAATCCGTGGTTCTGCTCTTGCTGCACTGAACGGTGAATCTGGCCAGTACGGCGAAGATGCTGTAGTTGCACTTGTTGAAGCGCTTGATACTTACATCCCAGAGCCAGTACGTGCAATCGATCAAGCATTCTTGATGCCAATTGAAGACGTATTCTCTATTTCTGGTCGTGGTACAGTAGTAACTGGTCGTGTTGAGACTGGTGTTGTACGCGTTGGTGAAGAAGTTGAAATCGTAGGTATCAAAGACACCGTTAAAACAACTGTAACTGGTGTTGAGATGTTCCGTAAGCTTCTAGACGAAGGTCGTGCGGGCGAGAACTGTGGTGTTCTTCTTCGTGGTACTAAGCGTGAAGACGTACAACGTGGTCAAGTATTGGCTAAACCAGGTTCAATCAAGCCACACACTAAATTCGATGCGGAAGTATACGTACTTTCTAAAGAAGAAGGTGGTCGTCACACTCCATTCCTGAACGGTTACCGTCCACAGTTCTATTTCCGTACAACTGACGTAACTGGTGCGATCCAGTTGAAAGAAGGTGTGGAAATGGTTATGCCTGGCGACAACGTTGAGATGTCAGTAGAACTGATCCACCCAATCGCAATGGACCCAGGTCTGCGTTTTGCGATCCGTGAAGGTGGTCGTACAGTAGGTGCTGGTGTAGTTGCTAAAGTAACTGCATAATCACTGATTGTGTCAAAAAAGCGCTCCTGTGGAGCGCTTTTTTTATCTTTATATTCATAAAATTCAGCCTTAATCTCCAGCTTAAATTGTCTGACAGTTTATTAAAAAGCTGTCCTTAAGTGATATTTTACTGACCTTAACTGCACTTATGAGAAAAATTCCACGCAGTAAGATAAATCTAAGAATTCCAAGATTATATTTTCAGGTCTAAAAGCACTTGAATGGAGAAGGGCATGAACGCTAAAGTAAAAATTACCAATCGGGCTGGTGCAAGCTTTCCAGTACGCCAGATGAATTTTGAGTTTGAACAGGTCCCAGAATATTGGATGAGTGGTTCGGCAGGTCTGACCCACTTTATGACAGCACTCTCGGCATTATTTCCAGCAGGTGAAAAATTTTTTATTGATTCGGTTCGTGCTGTACGCCAGCATCCCGCCATTAAAGACAATGAAGCCCTCCAAAAAGAAATTTCTGCTTTTATTGGTCAAGAAGCCATGCATACTCAAGAGCATGTCGGGTTTAATGCGTCGGCTCAGCGTTATGGTCATGATGTTGATGCGCTTGATCGTCAGACAGACCGGGTGATTCAAACAGTACGTAAGTTTTTTGCTGTACTTGGTAAGCCATTTGGGATTAGTCAGGAAATGGTTGATCTGACCGCAACTACGGCTCTTGAGCATTTTACTGCAACAATTGCCTCCCAGTTGCTGAGTAATGAGCATATTCAGGAGCTGATGAAAGATGAGACCATGAAAACCATGTGGCTGTGGCATGCGATTGAGGAAAATGAGCATAAGGCCGTGGCCTATGATGTATTCGAGGGTGTTTTTGGTAAAGGTTCTAAATCCTATCTATTGCGTACCAGTTCCTTAGTGGCTGCGATGGTGACTTTATTTTTTGTACATAGCTATTTTATCTTGCGCTTATTAAAAGAAGATCAGCATCTGAATATATCGGCATTGAAAGATATTTATATTTTTGGTTATAGCCCATCCAAAGGAATTATTGCGGGTATGACCAAAGAAATGCTGATGTATTTTAAACCGGGATTTCATCCTAATGACCTGGATAGCCGGAGTTTACTGAGTAGTTGGAAGCAGAAACTCGGTTTATAGAGTGAAAAGCTGAAGAGCGATTGAGATCGCTCTTTTTTTTACTCGATTTTTTAAATAAAGTTTCTATAATGCGGAGGTTGATTTTATATAAGATGAACGAAGATGATTCGTTTAATGCAAGTTGCTGATCTGGAGCGCGTTAGCCAGATCGAAAGTCTGGTTCAGTCGCACCCTTGGACTTTCAATCAATTCAAAGAAGCAGTCAGGGCCTATCAAAGTACTGTGATTGAGCAGGCAGGACAAGTGGTAGGCTTTTGTATTTTGCAGCCGGTTGTGGATGAAGCCAATCTGCTGTTGATGGCAATTGATCCTGCACAGCAGGGCAAAGGCCTGGGTTTTGAGTTATTAGACCAGTCGATTGCTTTGCTGAAAAATAATCCGGTACAGATTTTTTTAGAAGTTCGTGAGCGTAATGTCGCTGCCATCAAGCTGTATGAAAAGTCTGGTTTTCATCAGATTGATTTAAGAAAAAATTATTACCCAAATCCAGATGGCACACGTGAGCATGCAATTATCATGGTCAAAGCCTGTACGGATGACTTTGCCAGTCTATTTAAATCATAACAGCAAAAAAGATACTATTTAATGATCTGATGATTCCATCCGCTGGGCAAAGTCGTCATCAAGGAGTTTCCCAAGTGTTCGATTTCTGTAGCACTTAATGGGCGATTCAGGCGACGCCATTGCCCATCAATCAGCAACTCTAAAGGCAGATAACGGGACTTATAATTCATTTTATAAGAATGTGGCACCCAATAGCCCAGATAAATAAATCGCAATCCGATTTTTTTTGCATGTTCAATTTGTTTCAGAATAGCAAATACACCGAGAGAGCGGCGGTTTTCATCGGGATCAAAGAAGGTATACACTGCTGAAATTCCATCATCCAGCAGATCACAGGCGGATACCGCGATCAGGTGTTCACCTTGCCATAGTTCCAGAAAGAAGCTCTCTGCGCAGCTTTGCAGCAGAAACTTTTCAAACTGGTCTCGACTTGGTGGATACATGTCGCCATCAGCATGGCGCTCATGAATGTAGCGTTCGTATAAAGCATAGTGGAGATCGCTGGCCTGATCGGGGCTGGTAATTCGCATGCTCAGATCTTGATTACGTTTCCAGGCCTTTTTTTGAGAACTATTCATCTCGAATTCATGCACAGGAACGCGACAAGACAAACATTGACGGCATAGATGGCATTCGGGCCGATAAACAAAATCACCACTGCGACGGAAGCCGGTACGCGAGAGTTCAGACAAGGTCAGGACGTCAATGCGGTGCGAAGGATCGAGAAAAACCATGCGTGCTGATTTATTTGGTAAATAGCTGCAATCGTGTGGCGGCGTAATATAATACTGTAAATCGTTCAGTAGGGACTTAGGGTGATAAGAGTTCATGGCAAGTACCCTCTGTTTATTTTCATTCGATTAAGCGCGCGTTCTGCGCTATTGTTTTACTTGAAAATACACCTTCCTGATAGCTTTTCCAATTGACTGCTGGCTGTTTGATTACATCTTGTAACGATTTAAGGTATGTCTGGCGAGAAATTGTACAGGCACCCAAGCTTAGCAGATGATCGTTGACCAGTTGGCAGTCGATCCAAGGCAGCTGGTTTTCCTGTCCGATCAGCATCAGGGTGTAAAAAGCCATTTTCGATACATCGGTTTGGGTACTAAACATAGATTCCCCAAAACAGCCTTGACCGATGGTCACGCCATATAAGCCGCCAACCAACTGTGTCTCATCCCAGACTTCAATACTATAAGCATAGCCGGCGGTAAACATCTGACAATAGCCTTGAATAATGTCTTCACTGATCCAGGTCTCATTGGCATAGCTGCGTGGTAAAGCGCAGGCCCGAATGACTTTTTCAAAGGCCTGATTGATGCTAATCCGATAATCCTTTTTTTTCATGCTACGAATCAGGGATTTACTCGGGTGATAATCCTGCGGACGAATAATGCAGCGCGGTTCCGGGCTCCACCAGCAAATTGGATCGCCTTCAGAAAACCAAGGAAATAAGCCATGACTATAGGCTTCATATAAGGTAGCAGGGGAGAGATCAGCACCAATACAGATCAGGCCTTCGCCTTCAGGATCAACTTCTACCGGATCGGGAAAAACAAACTGTGAAGGTATAAGGTAATGCATGCAAACACCTGATTTTAAAATAGTCTATTTTTATCATACATAAAAAAGCCGCCCAAGATGGACGGCTTTTGATTTTCTCATGGGTTAGGCTAGTTTGCCCATCGCATCGAGATATTTTTCTGCATCGAGGGCCGCCATACAGCCTGAACCCGCAGACGTGATTGCCTGACGATAAACGCTGTCTGCAATATCACCTGCTGCAAATACACCTGGAACCGAAGTCTGGGTCGCATTTCCAGCAGTACCGCTTTGTACCTGAATATAACCATCACGAAGCTCTAATTGGCCTTCAAACATGGTGCTATTGGGCTTATGACCAATCGCTACAAACATACCCGTCACATCAACGTTTTGAGTAGAATCATCTTGGGTTGATTTAAGACGAACTGAGGTCACACCAGATTGCGCATCACCTAGAACTTCATCGACCTGATGATTCCAGATAATGCTGATCTTGCCTTCTTTCTCTTTTTCAAAAAGTTGCGATTGGAGGATTTTTTCTGCACGTAGGCTGTCACGGCGGTGTACCAGCGTGACATGTGAAGCAATATTGGAAAGATACAGGGCTTCTTCAACCGCAGTATTTCCTCCACCGACTACCATCACTTTCTGGTTTTTATAGAAGAAACCATCACAGGTCGCGCAGGCGCTTACACCCTGACCCATAAAGGCTGCTTCTGATTCCAGACCTAAATATTGTGCTGTTGCACCTGTACAGATGATCAGTGCATCACAGGTGAACTCTTCCATATCACCTTTGAGAACAAATGGACGCTGACTCAGATCGACTTCATTAATATGATCATAGACAATTTCGGTCCCAAAACGTTCTGCATGGGCTTGCATACGTTCCATTAATGCTGGACCTGTCAGGCCTTCAGGATCCCCAGGCCAGTTATCGACTTCAGTCGTAGTGGTCAGTTGGCCGCCAAGTTGCAGTCCTGCGATTAAGGTCGGCTTTAAATTAGCACGCGCTGCGTAGACAGCTGCGCTATAACCTGCAGGGCCAGAACCTAAAATAATCAGTCGTGAGTGACGTGCGCTCATCAGCCGTATCCTTTTTTTATTTAGAAATTTATTGAATTATACGTGAAACTGTATAAAAGTTGTGTGAGATTAAAGTCGATATTGTTGATCAGTGAAATCGATTGGGGCTATATCGCGCTATAAAGAAGAGCTACACAATAATGCATCTTTTTTCACAGAACAGGTGCATAATATACATTTTATTGCGAAGCTTTTTTTCAAGCATAGAAGCAAAAGAATATTCATGAAGAATTGGTTACAGGACAGTATATGACAGCGGTGTCGAGTGCCTATGCACAGCGCTTAGTAATGACATTATTTTTAGTCTCATTTGGGATTTATCTGTTTCTTGCAACAGTGACCTATACGCCATTTGATCCGGGATGGATGCATATCTCTAGCGATACGCAGACCGTTTCCAATGCAAGTGGCGTTGCTGGAGCCTGGATTTCAGATCTGTTATTCGGCTTTCTCGGCTGGGCCAGTTTGCTGCTCCCTGTCTATCTGTTTGTGGAGGCAATACAGGTCTGGTGGCCGCACAGCTTCCTGAATCGTCCATTCCGCTATGCTGCCCAGTTCTTCCTGTTATTGACCAGTTCTGCGCTGCTGTTTCTATTCTGGCAAGTTCCTGCGGATACACTGGATAACTCTTCAGGCGGAATTATCGGCTACGAACTGGGTCAGAGCCTTGAGCAGTTGCTCACTGTTTATGGTGCTACATTCTTCCTGCTGGTGCTTTGGGTGGTGCTATTTACGCTGGCTTTTGGCGTGAAGTGGAACAAGACCTGGAGCAGTCTGAAAGCAACGCCTGCCTATTTGCAGGATCTCTTTTATCGCAATGTGCCAGAAGGCATGTCAGACTTTGACCGTACAGCGCCGGTCATCAAAAAAGAAGCTACCAAAACTGCTGCCCAGAAAGTCAGCGTGCCTGTGACTGCTGCACCGGAACATAAACTGGTTGACGTTGATCCTGTGGTGCGTGATCAGGTGGCGGAACGTTTATTTGATGATTTTGCACATAAAGAAGCGCAGCAGATACAGACAGAAGAAGTTCAAGCTGAAGCGCCGGTACTGCAGCCAGAACATGATGTTGCAATACCAGTTCCCCAGCATTCCGACCGTGTGGTCGCAACAGGGGAGGTGTGGCGTGCCTTGAATTCAAATGAAGACCAGCGCCATGCGCAGGATATTGATGCCTTGCTTAAAGCGGCAGAAGAAGAGCAACATCAGCCCGCGTTTGAAGCCCCGCATGCTTCTGCTTCTGGACAGCCAAGCCCGGCGCATCCTCATAAAACAGGGCTGGACTGGGATGATAACGCGATTTTTGATGAATTGCTGGCTGCTGTGCCTCAAGGGAAAACAGCAAGCGATGTACATAGCCCGTTTACGGCAGCAAGTAGCAATAAAACGTTAAGAGTGGTTGAGAATACACCGGGCACCGCTGCACCTGTAGCTACATCAATCAGCGGTGCCCGTCGCGTTGAAAATACTGCGCTGGACGTGGATTTTGATGATCTGGATGATTTGCTGGTTGCAGAAGATGAACCCAAACCAGTACGTGCATCCAGCTATGCACAATCTTCTGCCTTTGTGCAGGCACCGATTCAACGTGCAGAGTCCGTAGTCAGCTCTGCGGCAACAAATGCTGCAGTGCATGAGGCATTGTCTAAGGAAGAGTTTATCGATGCTTGGCAGGAAACTGCTGGAAAGCCGCAAGATGAAGACGAATTTGACTTTGATGCACCTCTGACCGATGCTGCCGGCCGTCCGATGTCACGCGCCATGCATGTGGCCGAACGCCGTAAAGATTTATCACCTTTGCCGGGTCTGGATTTGCTGGATGAGGTCGACCCTAACAAGAAAGTGAATTTTACCGAAGAACAGTTGTCGCGTTTATCCGAGTTACTGGAAATCAAGCTACAGGAATTTAATGTCAAGGCCAAAGTGGTGGAGGCTCAGCCAGGCCCAGTCGTCACCCGTTTTGAGCTGGATCTTGCTCCGGGCGTGAAAGCCTCTAAAGTCACGAATATTTCCCGTGATCTGGCACGTTCGATGTCCATGGCCTCCGTACGTGTGGTCGAAGTCATTCCGGGCAAGCCGTATATCGGCATTGAAGTACCGAACAGTACCCGTGAAATGGTACGTTTAATTGAGCTTTTGACCATTCCTGCCTTTACAGATCCGAACAGCATTCTTTCGATGGCAATGGGCAAGGATATTTCTGGCAATCCGGTGATTGCCGATCTAGGGAAAGCACCGCATATGCTGGTCGCAGGTACGACCGGTTCAGGTAAATCGGTAGCAGTGAACTCGATGATTCTATCGATGCTGCTCAAATATACGCCTGACCAGTTACGCCTGATTCTGATTGATCCGAAGCAGCTGGAACTGGCCAACTATAATGATATTCCCCATCTATTAACGCCAGTGGTGACGGATATGAAAGATGCGGTGAGTGCATTGAACTGGTGTGTTAATGAGATGGAACGCCGTTACAAACTGATGTCTTTCCTGAAAATCCGTAAGCTGAGTGACTATAACCGCAAGGTCGAAGAAGCAATTGCCAATGGTGAAGAGCTATTTGACCCAACCTGGAAAGCCAGTGAATCGGTCGCAGGAGAGCGCGCACCGCGCTTAATGCCATTGCCTTCAATTGTGATTGTCGCAGATGAATTCGCAGATATGATCATGCAGGTCGGTAAAAAAGCCGAAGAAATGATCACACGACTGGCGCAGAAATCCCGTGCTGCCGGTATTCACCTGTTGTTGGCTACCCAGCGTCCATCGGTGGATGTTATTACTGGTCTGATTAAGGCCAACATTCCAACCCGGGTTGCGTTACGGGTGAACTCCAAGATTGACTCACGTACCATTCTGGATGCAGGTGGTGCAGAAGATTTACTTGGTCATGGTGATATGCTGTTTCTTGGTCCCGGTAAAATCGAGCCGGAGCGTGTGCATGGTGCCTTTATTGCTGATGATGAGGTGAACCGGATCTGTGATGCCTGGCGTGAACGGGGTGCACCGAACTATGTGGATGAAATTCTGACGCCTTATGATGAAGAACCATCCAGCCGTGGCTTTGAAGATGGAGGCGAAGGTGGTTCTGATCGGGATGCCCTATATGACCAGTGTGTAGCCTTTGTACTGGAAACCCGTAAAGCTTCCACCTCTTCCTTGCAGCGCAAATTTAGTTTGGGTTATAACCGTGCTGCCCGCATTATTGACCAGATGGAGGAAAATGGCATTGTCAGCTCTATGGGTGCCAATGGTAAGCGTGAGATTCTGGTGTAAATCTGAAATGCTCAAGTACATAAAAAAAGCCTGCTTTAAAGCAGGCTTTTTTATTTATTATTCACATCAGGCAAATTTTTCTAAGACTGCCAGAAATTCGGCGCTTTGACGCGGAAAAGTTGCAATCACATCATGAATACGCTGACCTTCAGGATTCGTGGCATTAATATCACGACCATCAGCGACAAACTTGGTCAACAAGCGCTCATAGTCCAAAGGGCGCATATGTTTGAAGGCATGATAAAGCACATGAAAATCTGCATGAACACCCGCAGGAGGAAGCTGATTCAGGTAGGCAAATACACGCTCATCTGACCATTCTTCGTTAAAGGTCGCAGGTTGAGATAATGCCATCGCAATCTCCTCGATTTAATTCTTCGGCATGAAAAAGGCAAAATATTGAAGGCAGGGAAAAGCCATATTTTTCTGCCTGCCGCATATTCTGCCTTGAATCAATTTGCTTGACCAATCAAAAATCAGATTATCGCTCTTCAGGTAAATTGATATTCATTTCAAGCATTTCAATATTGGCCTCAGAGCGAACCTGCATTTGAATATGATTCTCATCCACGCCACGGACGTAGCGATTGACTACCTGCATGATTTCCGTTTTCATCTGGTCAATTTTGTCCTGACTTAAACGGCGTCCTAGACCCTGTTCAGATGCCACGATCACCTTTAAACGATCCTTGGCAGTCTGTGCGCTTGGGGCTTTTTCCTCGCTACTAAAAAGTTTACTCCAGAATCCTGCCATGTTTACGCTCCAAATAATCGTGCTAACCAGCCCTTCGGTTTTACCTCAATATGACGGTAAGGACGCTCTTCACCGAGGAAGCGAGCAACCAGATCATCATAAGCCTGACCTGCAGCAGACTCAGTGAAGTGAATCACAGGTTTACCTTCGTTAGACGCTTGTAATACGCTTGGGCACTCAGGAATCACGCCTAAGGTTGGTACACGTAAAATATCTTTTGAGATGTCATCAATCGTCAGCATTTCCTGTTTATCAGCACGTTCCGGGTTGAAACGGGTAATACATAGATGCTTACGGATACGACCTTCGTTTTGTTCTACTTTTTTAGTTTTACTGTCGAGCATGCCAATGATACGGTCAGAGTCACGTACTGATGAAATCTCAGGATTTGTCACAATGATGGCTTCATCTGCATGATACATGGCCAGAATCGCACCACGCTCAATACCTGCCGGGGAATCACAGATAATATAATCAAATTCCTGTGACAGCTCATCCATAACACGCTGAACACCTTCGTCAGTCAGGGCATCTTTATCACGTGTTTGTGAAGCCGGTAAAATATATAAATTTTCAATATCTTTATCGCGAATCAGTGCTTGTTGTAGTCGTGCTTCGTTATTCAAAACATTTACAAAATCATATACCACACGGCGTTCACAGCCCATAATCAAATCTAGGTTACGCAAGCCTACATCAAAATCGATTACCACAGTTTTGTGGCCACGTAGGGCTAAACCTGTTGCAAAAGATGCACTTGTTGTAGTTTTACCTACACCACCTTTGCCTGATGTTACGACAACAATTTTCGCCACCGAATCCACTCCTGTTATGGTTCAAATCCCCTATAAAAAATGGGGGTTATTTGGTGTTTATTTATACATTAAAATTGTAGAGCCTCAAATACAAGCTCTTGTTGATCATTCAAATAAATATGCACAGATTTTTTCAATACATGTGCTGGAATGTCATCGGCCACACAATAGGTTCCTGCAATCGAAACCAGCTCTGCTTCAAGTGCATGACAGAAAATACGTGCTGCATGATTGCCACCTGCACCTGCAATTACCCGGCCACGCGCACTACCATAGATATGAATATTGCCTGATGCAATCACTTCTGAACCGCTGTTGATTCCGGCAGTGATAATAATGTCACCTTGATGCTGCACAATACATTGGCCGGTGCGCAAGATTTCATCATGATAAGACGTCACATGGGCAATGACGGGTGCTGAATCTGCCTGCTGGTCATCGGCTGCTTCAGGTTTTACCTCAACCACCTGCTCCTTGCTGGCTTTAATCTCTTGCAGTTGGCGATCAGGGGGGAGCACCGGAAACTGAATGGCGCGAGCCTGATCGCCTAAAATACCTTCCGTCACAGCCATTGGCTGGACTTCCAGATCAATCAGCAATTGGATCAGGGCAATGAGTTCCTGGTCGACTGAACTTTCAATAACTGCCAAAGTACCCGGTGGAAATGCAGCCTGTAATTTGGGTGTAAGTTGCTGGCGGATGGCATTATGATCATTTGTGTCCAAGCTAATGCGCAGCGCATTGACCATTCTGCCTTTTATCCGTATGTCAGCCATAGTTCTTCCTTAATACTTCTGACCTGCTGGTTTATATCGAAGCAATGTTGTAAATAGTACAAATCCTAGAACAAATTTGAGTAATTCTCTAGCGATCCACGTTATTTTTTTAGACGAACAGTAGACGCCAATTTTCATGAATTCTATAAATAAAAACTCATTAACTGATTGACTGCTGATTTTGCTCATATTCTTCCAGGAGCTGTTGCCATTGCTTAATCTTGACCTGTTTGCGGATCGTTTCAATTGTTTCAAAAACAGCCGATTCGACCAATTTATCAATATGAGGACTGTGTTCAATCTGAATCTGGCTGATTTTATCGGAAATCAGGGCAAAAGTCGGATTGTCCTGTGAACCATCACGATATGTAAAGGGATCAATCAGCCCCTGAGTAATATTTTCTCCAAGACGTTGTCCAATGCTTTGAATTTGCTGTTCAATCCGACCGCCAACAATGGGGATCAGCCGAAGGAGCTGGGTGAGTTCAGGCGTATCTTCAATGGCCTGATTCACGATCTGGCCCACATTTTTGGCAATGCCTAAACGTTGGGCCTGTAATTCTCTTCCCAGAGACTCCTGCAAAATATCAGCCAGTGCAACAGCCAGTAATTTACGGTGCTGTTCAATTAGCTCATCAATTAATTGTTTATGCGAGGTGCTGGTGGTGACTTCCCGCTGGATACCATCCAGTACGGTTAACACTACCCGGCTGGAAAGCTCCTCCATCAGCAGGCTGTAGTAGAAATGACCACGCTTGTACCAGGAATCAGGAATCACTTTATAGCCATGCTTGTGCAGGTTATAGCCGATGGTCACAGCCCGTAACAGACGCAGGAAACGTAATTGCGGAATAATTGCCAGAACTTCGTACCAGTGCACAAAAGGGAAAAACCACCAGCGGCGATGATGATTTAATAGGCTTGCAATGAGCCAGCGTGCCAGAAGCTCAATGATCAAAAAAGTGGTAAACCAGCCTTCAGTAATAATAACCCAAGGCCGTAATTCACTTTTATAAAACTGTAAGATTTCAGGTACCTGAGCAAAATCAAACAGCCATTGACCAAAATCACTTACTAAAATTGCATTGGCACTGAGACAGAACAGATTGATCATGATCAGCGCCATCATGAAGATGTCGTAGAGCAGTGCAATTTTCCAGCCCCAAGAGCCCTTGCGGATAAACTTAAATGAGCTGGACACAGTGTCCGCTTTGTCGTTCTTCATAATCTCTCAGGCAGAAGCTGCTACAAGTGCTTGCTGCATTTGTTCAATTCGTTGATCCTTTTCGGACCAAATCTGGTCGACCCATTGCTGGAAACGGGCACGATATTCGGCATCATCCTCGTAATTACCGCCCAGCACCCAATCCGGAATGTCAATTTTTCTCAAATCCACGGCAATGCGCGGTACTTCACCCAGCCAGAATTCGCCATAACCTGGCACACCGTCCGGATAGACAATCGTCATATCCACCAGGGCATCAATCTTGTCACCTAAAATATTCAGGGCCAACGCCAGTCCACCGGCCTTGGGTTTGAGCAAATGCCGATAAGGTGATTTTTGCTGCTCATGCTTTTCATGGGTGAAACGCGTGCCTTCCAGATAATTCAGCAAGGTAAAGGGCTGACTGATCAATTGCTCGCAGGCCTGACGCGCTTCTTCAATATCGCGATATTTCAGGGCCGGGTTTTTGGCAATCTGTTCTTTACTGTGCCTTTTCATCATCGGGAACCCAAGGATTTTAAACGCTTGGCCAACAAATGGGATAAAAATAAGTTCCCATTTTGTAAAGAAGCGGGTAAGTGGCATCCGGGTCAGGCCAAAATACTGGTTGACGGTGGTATCGACCCAGCTTTGGTGGTTGCAGGTCATCAGGTAGCGCCCCTGCATATTCAGGTCCAGAGACTCATCAATCGTGATCTGCCAGTCGGTATTTTTCAGGACATGGTCAATCAGCCAGTTATTGACCGCCAGCCAGCTGTTGGTGATCTTGATATTGGTTTCATCCACTTTGGATGATTTTTTGAATAATTTGGTCAGACCTAGTGCCAGTACCGGAGGACCATGAAAGAAAGTGCTTCCAGTCATAACTGAAGTGACAGTCAGGCCGCGTGCCAGTTTTTTTAAAGTCATTTTTTGCTTGCTATTCGATGACATATACAAACAGTTCCAGAGATGAATCATTTAAATTTCATTATATTTTGAACAATATAGTAGGAGTTGAGGAAATAGAAAAGGCCAGATCTTAAACTATGAAGAAACTGTGGTGAAACTTGTTGTTACAGTTACATATGAACATTACAAAAAGTTGCTAAAAAGTTTATTATTAACAAAAAATAAATGGTTATCCCATTATTTTTAAATCATTATCTGATTTATACGACAAAGACAAACAAGGAGGCATGCGATGCGTGCACTAGTAATTTCAGCAGTTGTGGCAGGGGCGGTAGCGCTGACAGGCTGTCAATCTACAGGTAATAATATTGGTGGCGTTGAGTATGATAAAGCTGCTCTAGGTACGCTTATCGGTGCTGCAGCGGGCTATGGTGTGTCTAAAGGTAACGCAAACACCAGCCGTCAAAACAACCGTGCGGCTGCAATTGGTGCAGTTGTTGGTGGTGCAGCGGGTGTTTATCTTGACAGCAAAGAGAAAAAATTGCGTCAGCAAATGGCTGGAACGGGTGTAGAAGTTGGCCGTAATCCGGATGGTTCTGTTGGCCTGATCATGCCGGGTAATATTACTTTCGATACAAATAAAGCAAATATTAAACCTAACTTCTATGCAACTTTAGACAAAGTTGCCCAGACGCTGGCGGAAGATAACAAAAGTGGTATTCTGGTAACAGGTTATACAGACAGCACGGGTAATGATTCTATCAATATTCCACTGTCGCAAGCGCGTGCTCAATCTGTAGCAAGCTACATGGCTTCACGTGGTATTTCAACTGCACGTATTAATGCGCAAGGTCACGGTTCAGCGAATCCGATTGCATCAAACGCAACTGCAGAAGGCCGTGAACAAAACCGTCGTGTAGAAATCAGCATTTACGCGATTCAATAATTCTTTATCAAACCTTGATGAATTGAAAAACCACCTTCGGGTGGTTTTTTTTATGACAGCGCATTGACTGCTAAAACACAATTTGGATTAGGCAAACGGCTGCGGAGATGACTATAATCGGAGCCGAATTTAGAAGAGGAAGTCCTATGTCACTCGCCAGTCAGTTAAATGACAAGCAACTTGAAGCCATGAAATATACTCAAGGACCCTTGTTAGTACTTGCCGGAGCGGGTTCAGGCAAGACCTCCGTGATTACCCGAAAAATTGCCTATCTGGTTAAGCATTGCGGAATTCCGGCTCACCGGATTACAGCCATGACATTTACCAACAAGGCGGCGCGCGAAATGAAAGAGCGTGTGACCAAGCTGTTAACTCGTGAAGAGGCCAAAGGTCTTTCGGTTTCGACGTTCCATACCTTTGGTCTAAATCTGCTGCGTCTGGAGCTTAAACACACACCGCTCAAGGCCAACTTCTCGATTCTGGATGCTGATGACTGTAAACGGATTCTGATGGATCTGATGCATCGTGACAATTTATCTGGTGCTGAAAGCAAAGAGCTGATCGCCAAAGCTATGAAGATGATTTCGGACTGGAAAAATGATCTGATTCCACCCGAACAGGCGCATACCACCTGTGAAACGGCAGAAGATGTTCAGTTTGCGCATTTGTATCAGCTTTATGAGCGCAATTTGCGTGCCTATAACGCGGTTGATTTTGATGACCTGATCGTGATGCCAACGCGTCTTCTCCAGGAAAATGCAGAAGTCCGTGACAAATGGCAGAACCGGGTGCGCTATTTGCTGGTCGATGAATATCAGGATACCAATACGGCGCAGTATATTCTGGTGAAGCTGCTGGTCGGCGTGATGGGGCAGTTCACTGCTGTAGGCGATGATGACCAGTCAATCTATGCCTGGCGCGGCGCCAAGCCAGAAAATATGGCCTTATTACAACAGGATTTCCCCAACCTGAAAGTGATCAAACTGGAACAGAATTACCGTTCAACCAGCCGTATTTTAAAAGCCGCCAATACGGTGATTGGTAATAACCCGCATATTTTTGATAAAAAGCTCTGGTCAGACAAAGGCCATGGCGAGGTTATTCGAATCATTACTTGTCGTAATGACGATGATGAAGCCGAACGCGTGGTCAAAGACCTGATCACTCATAAGCTGATGAATGGCAAAAACTGGAAAGATTATGCGATTTTGTATCGTGGAAACTTTCAGGCACGTATTCTGGAAACCCAGTTACGCCAGATGCAGATTCCTTACAAGCTGTCTGGTGGCCAGTCTTTCTTCGCACGTGCAGAAATCAAGGACGTCATGAGTTATTTACGCGTGATTATTAACCCGGAAGATGACAGTGCATTTCTGCGTATTATTAATACACCAAAGCGGGCAATTGGTCCGGTGACGCTGGAAAAGCTGGGCCTGTTTGCACAGGAAAATAACCTGTCCTTGTTGGCAGCAGCCGGTGATCAGCGCCTGACCATGGCCATACCTAAAAAAGCCACCACACAGCTGGCTGAATTTTCTGACTTTATCAGTAATTTCACGCGTGAGTTGCTAGACGATGATGAGCCTGTACCGATTATCCGTCAGATGATGGTCGAAGCGGGGTATATCGACTATGTCAAGGAATCGGCCGCGACACCAGCCCAGGAAAAAACCAAGCTGGATAATATTGAAGTGCTGTACAGCAGTATTCAAAGCCTGATTAACCGTGCTGAAGATGTCGATGAAAAGAATATCGAAAGCGTCATCCGCAAGATGGTATTGCTGGATATGCTTGAGCAGCAGCAGGAAGAAGAAGACACCGACAAGGTGAATTTGTTGACCCTGCACGCCTCCAAAGGTCTGGAATTCCCCTATGTTTATCTGATCGGACTGGAAGAAGAAATTCTGCCGCATAAAAACTCGATTGCCGCAGAAACGGTCGAGGAAGAGCGCCGTCTGATGTATGTGGGGATCACCCGGGCACGTCAGGGGCTGACTATTACATTGGCCGAGCAGCGTAAAGCGGGCGGGCAAATGAAACAGATGACCCCGAGCCGCTTTTTGGATGAGCTGCCAGAAGATGAGCTGGAATGGCTGGGCCGCAAGAAAAAACTGGCCGGTAATATCGATCCAAAATTGCAGGCGCAGCAATATCTGGAAAATTTACGTGCCTTAATCAAGCGCTAGTTTTGTAATACTTAGTTTTTAATAGATCGTCACAGGAAAAGTAATTCATGAAAGTTCAGGTAAAAGTCCTTGATTCACGTCTGGGGCAAGAATGGCCAATGCCGACCTATGCAACGACTGGTTCGGCTGGATTGGACTTGCGTGCTTGTGTGGAAGAAACCACTCTTATTGAGCCGGGACAAACGGTTCTGGTAAAAACCGGCCTGTCCATTTATATTGAAGATCCGGCTTTTGCGGGTCTAATTCTGCCACGTTCAGGTCTAGGCCATAAGCACGGGATTGTACTAGGCAATCTTGTGGGGCTGATTGACTCAGATTATCAAGGCGAATTGATGGTATCGGTATGGAATCGTAGTCAAACTGCCTTTAGTCTGGAGCCAGGTGAGCGTCTGGCCCAGTATGTGTTGGTGCCGGTGGTTCAAGCGCAGTTTGAGCTGGTCAATGAATTTGAAGCCACTGAACGTGGTGCCGGTGGCTTTGGTCACACCGGTCAGGCTTAAATCACCTAAATAAAATGATCTGGTGAATTGTTTTAACCAGATCATTTTATGGTCAAAAAAATCAATAAACATATATCTCAATATATTGCTGATCAAAATCTTTTAACTAAGCCTTAAAATATAAAAAACAATAAAAATTATTTTCTTCTCATTTAATGAATATGATTTGTATAAAGAGAAATCTTATGACAGGAGAAAATATCTATTTAAATATATTTAATGTTTACTAAAAATATTTTTTCTAGACTTTTTTGTATATAAATCCCTCTATAAAAGCTGAATAACTATATTTGTATAATTGATTGTTACATTAAAATGAGCTAAAAGTATGCAGTCTTAAAACAACAATACTGTTTAAAGTCATAATGATTAAATCATTATTTTATCCTGCCAGCATTAAATTGATAGTAAAAAGAAGATTATATGGGATCTATGAATCATCCATTTCCTCTGCATATTTTTCGTGCCTATGACATCCGGGGGAAAGTGAGTTTACTTAGTACGGGTGTGATTGACGCGATTGCCCATGGCCTTGCCCAGCAATATCGTGCTGCTGCACAGACTCGGGTAGCAATTGGATATGATGCCCGGATCAGCAGCCCGGCCTTTGCCGAAATTCTTCAAGGTATTTTTGGTCAGTATTCGATAAAAGCCACCATTATCGGTTGCTGCTCCAGCCCGATGCTGTATTTTACGGCGCGTCAGTTCGACGGTAATGGCGTGATGGTAACGGCCAGCCATAATCCCAAAGAGGATAATGGAATTAAATGGATTATTTCCGGTGAACCGCCTTGCCCGCAGATGATTCAAAATGTGGCGCAACTGGCTAAACAGCATTGCCACAGCGAACTTGCCAACATCCCTCAACGTCCCCATTTGATTGCGCCAGAATTTTGCCTGCCATATCAGTATGCAATCTTGCAAGATATTCAGCTCAAGAAAAATTTTAAAGTCGTCCTGGATGGCCTGCATGGTTCGGCCGGTCGCTGTGCCAAGCTGGTACTGGAAAAGCTGGGTTGTGAGGTGACCGCTTTGCGCTGTGTGGCCAATGGTGAGTTTCCGGATCATGCGCCGGACCCTTCTCAGGAAGCACATCTGAAAACATTGTATCAGACGGTTATTCAGCAACAAGCCGATATAGGAATTGCCCTGGATGGTGATGGGGATCGTGTAGTTCTGGTAGATGAGCTGGGAAATATCATTAGTGCTGATCAGTTGCTGTGCTTATTTGCCAAAATCTGTTTGACCGGTTCAGAAGCAAAACAGTTTGTTTATGACGTGAAATGTTCGACCCTGGTTCGTAATACTGTGCAGGAGCTAGGCGGTGAAGCAGTGATGATCCGTACGGGAAGTTCCTTTTTACGTAAATATTTAGCTCATTCCCAGAATCAGGCTGTTTTTGGGGGAGAATATGCCGGTCATTATGTATTTAATGACGGACGGGGCTGTGGCTATGATGATGGGCTATATGCTGCGTTACGCGTCATAGAATATCTTGACCAGATGGGACAAAGTTTAGCTCAGGTATTACAGGCCTATCCCAAACGCTATGGTACAGAAGACCTCTATATTGCGACCCGTGATATTCAGGCCAATGAGCTTTTAGAGCTTGTCGAGCAGCAATCTCAACAATTCAATGCACAAATGAGTACAATTGATGGGATACGTCTTGATTTTGAGGACGGTTTTGGCATCATTCGGGCATCCAATACAGGTGAATATTTTACAGTACGCTTTGACGCCAGCAGTGCTCAGCGTCTGAATGAAATCCGTCATCTGTTTGTAAGCATGTTGCGGGATCGTTATCCAGAAATCGCGCAAGACATTTTAGATGCTCAATAAGGAGAGGCGAATGCCAAATCAGCAGACCGGCATCGACAAAGCACAAATTCTGACAGAAGCTTTGCCGTACATCCAACGCTTTACAGGAAAGACTCTAGTCGTCAAGTATGGCGGTAACGCAATGACGGATCCTGAGCTGGAAAGTTCGTTTGCCCGTGATATCGTCTTGTTGAAAACTGTCGGCCTGAATCCGGTGGTGGTGCATGGGGGCGGTCCACAAGTGGATTCCATGTTAAAACAGCTTGGGCGTGAATCTGACCGTATTGATGGGATGCGTGTGACAGACCCTGCCACCATGGAAGTGGTTGAAATGGTGCTGGGCGGTAGTGTCAATAAATCTATCGTGAATTTAATTAACCAGCACGGTGGCCGGGCAATTGGCCTGACCGGTAAAGATGGGAATCTGCTGCGCGCTAAAAAGCTGCTCATGAAAAAAACGGCAGATGATGGTTCGGTTGAGGAAATTGATCTCGGACTGGTCGGCGAAGTCGTTGGGGTAAAAACCGATGTCCTAGAAATGTTTACCAACAGCGACTTTATTCCAGTGATTGCTCCGCTTGGCGTAGATGAAGAAGGCAATACCTACAATATTAATGCCGACCTGGTGGCAGGCAAAGTCGCAGAAGCCCTGGGGGCGGAAAAACTGATCCTGCTGACCAATATCACCGGTGTACTGGATGAAAATAAAAAACTGCTGACTGGTCTGAGCACACAGGAAGTAGATCGCCTGATCGAAACCGGGGTGATTTATGGTGGTATGATTCCTAAAGTTGGATGCGCTCTAGATGCAGTCAAAGGTGGAGTGGTCAGTGCGCATATCGTCGATGGCCGTGTTCCACATGCCAGCTTGCTGGAAATTTTTACCGATCACGGGGTAGGAACCTTGATTACCAACCGTTCCAAGCCACATTGTGCTTAAGACATTATTTTAAAATTTTAAAGAGCCTCCCTTGAGGCTCTTTTTGATCCTATATTTTAGTCAAACTGGGCAAATTCTCCAACCTTCAGGTTTTGAATGCTTAGAGATCGAAAGTGCATGGCTCAATAAAACAACAGTAATATATCCCGCTTTCTGTCAATGCAGTGCTGCAGAGTATTACAGCGCTGATCTGAAAGAGATATTTGAAATGCGCTGAGGAGTCATGCACAATAACTTTTCTGAATTAATCAACAGCTGAACCAAGACCATGTGCCAATTGCTTGGAATGAACTGTGCGACTCCCACAGATATTACCTTCTCATTTCGTGGATTCTCCCAGCGTGCAGGTATTACTTCCGATCATTCGGATGGTTTTGGAATCGCTTTTTTTGAAGATAAAGCCTGTCGTCTGTTTGTCGATAACCAGTCTGCTGTCGAGTCACCGATTGCTGAGCTGATTCGTAATTATCCGATTAAATCCCGTAATGTGATTGCGCATATCCGTAAAGCGACCCAAGGTAAAATCAGCCTGGAAAATTCTCATCCTTTTAGCCGTGAGCTGTGGGGGCGGCAATGGATTTTTGCCCATAATGGTGATTTACATCATTTTTCTCCCGAGCTGAGTGGCCGCTTTACACCCGTGGGTAATACCGACAGTGAGTATGCTTTTTGCTATCTGCTGGATCAGCTGGTCAAACGTTTTGGCTACCATGAACCAAAGCTGGATCAGATCTTTGATTTGTTGCTTGAAATCTCACCACCCATTGCCGAGCATGGAACCTTTAACTTCTGCCTGTCAAATGGGCAAGCCCTGTTTAGCTATGCGGTAACCAAATTACACTGGCTGGTGCGGGAATATCCTTTTAAACCTGCCCAATTGATTGATATTGATGTCGAAGTGGACTTTAGTCAGGTGACTACTCCTGAAGACCGGGTCGCTGTGATTACTACGGAACCTTTGACCCAAAATGAGCAGTGGACAGCATTTCAGCCGGGGGAAATGATCCTGTTCCGGGATGGCGCCAGAGTTCGGTCTGAAGTGACCCATATTGCGCGTTTAGAACGTGAAAGACTGGATCCTTCTTTAAAGCGAATGACTAAAGCTGATTTATATTAGGGGGCTGTAGACAATTCGTTTATATGGATAAATATAGATATTTAAAAGCATCTTCAAAAATAAATTTAAAAAAACAGGAGTTACTCCTGTTTTTTTTATCAATAAAATGAAAAATATAATATTAAAAACCAATGGATTGATTAAAAAATACTTTATGATTCTGGTCGGGTTTAAAATGTATTAGTTATAAGAAACAAGGATTTATGTTAATAGTTCGCGATAATACCGAAAGCCGACTAATTTACTTGATTTTTATTTATAGGTATTCCCTATATGATTGTATTCATGTGATAAATCCTTAATATGAATAGGTGGTCGTAATGAAAATGAAATGGATTCCAGATTATAATACTGGTATCGATGTGATTGACGATCAGCATAGACGCATTCTTGATTATATCAATGAGATTGATGACCTAGATGCCGATAGTGATCGTGATCGGATTAAACAGGTTCTGGAAAATATTATTGATTATACCCAATCACATTTTACTTTCGAAGAATCTCTGCAAGAAGAAGCAGGTTATAAATATCGTGTACCGCATAAACGTGTACATGACCTGTTTATTAAAAAAATCGAATCTTATCGTGACCGTTTTGAAATGGGGCATTCGATTGAAGCGGAATTGCATGAAGTATTATCTAAATGGCTGATTAACCATATTCAGCATGATGATGCCGATTATGTGGGGGCAGTCAAAGAAAATATGATCGGGATTCTGAAAGAGAAAGAAAAGAAAAAAGGTAAAAACTGGTTTGCCCGTTTCTTCTCATAATCTGGAAGAACTCCGCATAGATTGAGATAAAAAAAATTAAAATTCTAATAATAAGTTCGCGCAGCAAATCACTGTCTTGGTGATTTGCTTTTTTGTTTTTGATTTTCATGGCCTCACAAGGCAAAATAGCGCTAGGTTTTTATAGGAATGCATCATGCAGGACAAAGCTATGTCAAAATGGTTATCACCGCTGATGGCTTTCTGTTTATCGTTTATTATCATCGCGACGCTCGCACCGATAACAGGTATACAGACTGATCGTCAGCTGGATTTCTGGATGCTCTGGTTAGGCACCATGCTGATTCTGGCGCTTCCCGTTTGCTATTTGGAAATTGCCTTAGCCAAACGCTCTAAAACCACCGCCGTGCAAGCGCTGTCAAGTTTGACCCGGGAAGCGGATGCATCACAAAAATGGCGTATTGTTGGCTGGCTTGGCGTGATTTTTATTCCATTTTTAGCCGGTGCCATACTTAATAACGCTAGTGGTTTACTCAGCGTTGCGGCGATTAACGTTGTGCCGCAAATACTGTTTGCAGGCCTTGCCGTATTCGCGTTGGCGCTCTCTTTGCTTCCCCGTCAAATTTTACTGCTGCTGAGTACCGTCGGGGTATTGGCTTCGCTGGCCTTTGCCCATATACAGGGAACGGCACTACCTGCCTGGCAAATCACCCCAATTGAATTTTCAGAGTGGGGCAATGCAACGGTACTGGCTTTGGTGGCAAGTGGTCTGGGAATGGGACTGTACTGGCAGTCCAGCCTTGCAAGTGTAAAAGAGCAATCTGTTGCAACTAAAACTGTACTGCCAATCTGGATCGCGCAATTGCTGGCCGTGGTGGCCTTTGCTTTCTTTGCTGTTAAGGCACAAATTTCAGCTTTGACCTTGTGCGCAGCAATTGTGGCTGCTGCCGCATTTATACTGCAAATGGCACGTGAGCAGTTGCAACAACGTCAGCTAAATATCGCCATGCAATGGCTGATTCTAAGTGTAGCGACTCTGATCTGGCTTATTCCAAATACAGCTCCGGTGTTTAATGGCTTGTTAATTATCTGGGGACTGCTCATCTGTCTGGTCTATGCCATTTTTGCGGGCTGGATCATGAAGATTAGTCATTTACGTAAGTCTATGAATTTCAGCAATGAAGCCTTTTATAATATCTGGCGTATTGCGGTGCGTGTCGTCCTGCCGCTTTCTATCATCATTGCATTGCTGGCTGTGATCGGGCAGTGGGTGTGATGAGTAAGGGCATGGTCTGGGTGGCTTATGCCGCCCCGGAACAGCAGTTTCATATTGCATTGCCTTTTCAGGCTGGAATGACTGCGCTGGATGCTGTTCAGCAAAGTGGAATTGCACAGCAGGCTACTTTGCCTGAGCCGCTGGTATTAGGAATTTTTGGAATGCGCTTGCAGAATCAGCAGCAGCCATTGGCTGCTGGGGATCGTGTAGAAATTTATCGTGTATTGACCATTAATCCCCAAGATATACGCCGTAAACGTGCAGAGAAAAATCCGGTGGGCCGTTATGCCAAGGGAAACCGTTTTAAGCAACTCAAGACATCTTCCTAGGAACTGACGACTGATTCGGTGTATTTGCTGGTAATTTGATAGATCAATTGAGTTAATCGGAAAACCCCTGAGAATTCAGGGGCTTTTTTATGAAAAACCGACTATAGTGGAGGTGCGTTTAAAATTGCTTCTTTAGAACCTGGTAAACCGGGTTGAGATGCTGGAATTGTTTCCAGACCTTCAATCCGCTGCACCACACCAGATTCATTAAAGTAGATTTTTAGATGCTGGCCTTGGGCGGCTGGGATCTTGGCCTTTTTGGCATATGTTCCCGGGGTATAGTTGTAGATGTAGTCCCAGCGTAAAGGATTCATTGGATCTGTCACCGTTGGGCTGCCGAGCAAGAAACGTACCTGTTGGTGATTCATTCCCACCTGGATTTTGGAAGCCTGCGCTTGAGTGAGAGGAGTACCCTGCGGTATATCTACTTTGTAGACACCTAATGCCGAACAGCCGACCAGCAGTGAGGTGACGAATAACGTCAACATGAGTTTTTGCATTTTGCTACACTATCCCAATTAATTATGATGCATTTGATCCAAGGATAGATCATACTGCATCTAAACTTTGTTGCCTATATTCCAACTTTGATTTTGTTGAGAGACCTTTTTACATGCCTATTTCAAACCAAGATTTACGAAAAGCTGGACTGAAAGTCACCCTTCCACGAATTAAAATATTAGAATTATTAGAAAACTCTAAACAGCATCATCTTAGTGCGGAAGATATTTACAAGACTTTACTCGAACAGGGAGAAGATGTCGGTCTTGCAACTGTGTATCGTGTGTTAACGCAATTTGAAGCCGCGGGAATTATTGAACGTCATAATTTTGAAAACAATCATTCCGTTTTTGAAATTATGCAGGAAGATCATCACGACCATCTGGTCTGTGTGAATTGTAGCAAAGTTGTTGAATTTATTAATGATACCATTGAAAAAGAGCAGCATGACGTGGCTCAGGAGTTCGGCTTCGAGCTAACCGGTCACTCGCTTAATTTATACGGTTACTGTGATGCCTATGAATGTCAGGAAGCTTACCGTAAAAAATAATCCCGGCTCAGCTTAAAATAAGAAAAACAGGCTTCATAAGAAGCCTGTTTTTCTTATGGCTCTTAAATGATCAGCTTTGACCATCAAAGGTGATATTGGAATTGGCACGCAATAAATGCTCGCCGCCTTCTTCAGACAGCTTAATTTGCAGACGCAGGTCGTTTGGTGAATCCGCATGTTTTAGGGCATCTTTATAGCTGATCTGTTTGGCTTTATATAAATCATAAAGTGCCTGGTCAAAGGTTTGCATGCCCAGCTCGCGCGAGCGTTTCATCAGGTCCTTGATCTCATGCACATCACCTTTACGGATTAGGTCTGCCACCAGAGGCGAGTTAATCAGAAGTTCGATGGCTGCCCGACGACCATTTCCATCCACTGTTGGAATCAGCTGCTGCGCCACGATGGCCTTCATGTTTAAGGATAGATCCATAAACAGCTGGCTATGACGGTCTGCTTCAAAGAAGTGGATAATCCGGTCAATGGCCTGGTTGGCATTGTTGGCGTGCAGGGTCGCAAAGACCAGATGGCCGGTTTCGGCAAAGGCAATTGCATAGTCCATGGTTTCACGGGAACGAATCTCACCAATCAGGATCACATCTGGTGCCTGACGCAGGGTGTTTTTCAGGGCGATTTCAAAGGAGTCTGTATCAATCCCGACTTCGCGCTGGGTGATGATACACCCCTTATGCTGATGGACGAATTCGATCGGATCTTCAATGGTAATGATATGGCCCTTGGAATTTTCATTGCGGTAGCCAATTAGCGAGGCCAGTGAGGTCGATTTACCTGTACCAGTGGCCCCTACAAAAATGATGATGCCACGTTTGGTCATTGCCAGTTCTTTAAGAATCGGTGGCAACTTCAGTTGGTCCATGGTGGGAATTACGGTTTCAATCCGGCGCAGGACCATGCCCGGCTGATCGCGTTGCTGAAAAGCGCTGACACGAAAGCGCGCAGTCTTGTCCGGATTGCTGATCGCAAAGTTACATTCACGGGTTTCTGCAAACTCTTTACGCTGTTTTTCAGTCATGATGGAGTTTAAAAGTTGCCCCACCGCAGCCCCTGGTAATTTTACCGAACCAATCGGCACAATCTGGCCATTAATTTTGATAGAAGGTTCGACATCGGCTGTAATAAACAGATCCGAGGCCTTTTTCTCTACCATATAATTCAGTAAGCCATTAAAGTCCATGCTCAAGCCCCCAATATAATGAACTGTTTTTTATAAGAATGATTCAGGCTGTTTGGCTGCTGTACGCGCTACTTGCGGGCTGATGATTCCTTTGGAAACCAGGGTTTTTAGGCTTTGATCCAGTGTGGTCATTCCATAGTTGGCACCTGTTTGAATCGCAGAGTACATTTGCGCGATCTTATTTTCACGGATCAGGTTACGGATCGCTGGAATACCGATCATGATTTCATGTGCTGCCACACGACCACCACCATTTTTTTTGAGCAGGGTTTGTGAAACAACGGCCTGTAAAGACTCTGATAGCATGGCACGTACCATGTCTTTTTCCTCGGCCGGGAAGACGTCAATCACACGGTCAATCGTTTTGGCTGCGGAGGTGGTGTGCAGGGTACCAAAGACCAGGTGACCGGTTTCTGCCGCGGTTAAGGCCAGGCGGATGGTTTCAAGGTCACGCATCTCACCGACCAGAATAATATCCGGGTCTTCACGTAGTGCTGAACGCAGTGCTTCATTAAAGCCGTGCGTATCACGGTGGACTTCACGCTGGTTGACCAGACATTTTTTCGACTGGTGTACAAATTCAATGGGGTCTTCAACCGTCAGAATATGGTCATAACGGTTATCATTGATATAATCGAGCATGGCGGCAAGGGTGGTTGATTTACCCGAGCCGGTGGGTCCGGTGACCAGTACCAGGCCACGTGGATATTCACTGATATCTTTAAAAATCTGGCCCATGCCTAAATCTTCAAGGGTCAGGACTTTTGAAGGAATGGTACGAAATACCGCACCAGCGCCACGGTTCTGGTTAAAGGCGTTGACACGGAAACGGGCCACACCTGGAACTTCAAAAGAAAAGTCAGTTTCCAGGTTTTCTTCATAATCACGGCGCTGCTTATCGTTCATGATGTCATAAACCAGCTTGTGTACTTCCTTATGTTCCAGTGCAGGCAGGTTAATACGACGTACTTCACCATCTACACGGATCATCGGCGGCAAGCCGGCAGATAAGTGTAAATCTGACGCACCATTTTTAGCAGAAAAGGCTAACAGTTCTGTGATATCCATCAGGTCCCCAATTTCATTAAAATATTATTTATTTTGCTAGAATAATAAGGCTTTCCGTCAGCTTAACCAACCCTTAGTTGGCGAGCAAGGAAAAAAAATCAGGACAAAATGAGAACCTCATCAATGAATATGCTGCAACAGTCACGAAATCAGGTTTTAGCTCAGATTCAGAGCGCATGTACCCAGGCCGGACGTGAACCGGATTCGGTACAACTTTTGGCGGTCTCCAAAACTCAGCCAAGCGCTATCCTGGCGCAGATGTATGAGGCCGGACAGCAGGCCTTTGGTGAAAACTATCTGCAAGAAGCACTGGAAAAAATCACGGCTCTAAAAGCGCTGGACATTGAGTGGCATTTTATTGGACATGTACAGCGTAATAAAACCCGGCCTCTGGCAGAACATTTTGCCTGGGTGCATGGGGTGGATCGTCTGATTATTGCCGAACGTTTATCCAATCAGCGTCGTGATTCTCAAGCGGCACTGAATATTTGTCTACAAGTAAATATTGACGGACAGGACAGTAAGGATGGTTGTCAGCCTGAAGAACTTAGCGAACTGGTGAAGCAGATCAGCCCATTACCGAATATACGCTTACGCGGCCTGATGGTGATTCCTGCTCCTGAAAATACCCGGGCCTTTGCAGATGCCAAAGCCTTATTTGATGTGGTAAAGACTCAGCATGCCCATCCTGAGGACTGGGATACTTTGAGTATGGGCATGTCTGCCGATATGACCGAAGCGATTGCAGCTGGCTCTACCATGGTTCGTGTCGGAACAGCGCTGTTTGGTGCGCGTCCTAAAAAGGCTGAATAAAGCCGGTCAGATTCTTTGGGCAAAAAAGCGTTATTGCAGGGTATTGGATAACGCTTGGTTTCTTTGTGGTTCAAGCCATTTGGCCATGAGCCAGGCAAAGAGGATTAAGCCACACATGCTGCCGAGTAGCGCTAATACAGCACCACCGAGACCATAAGCCAGCGTTGCAGGCACAGTCCCTAAAATAAATAACAGTAATGGAAAATGGGTGGCATAGAGCGTATAAGAAAAATTTGCAGACTGCACCCAGACCGGATGATAGCAGCTCTGCTGCTGTTGTAGCTGCACCAGCCAGCAGACAAAGGCCAGTCCGATGCAAATATTAAAAGGCACAAAATAATGCGTGGTGTAAAATTTTGTTTGTTCAATCACCTGAAATTGATAGGCATCCAGACAGGCAATGATCAAGGCTACAGCTAACAGGGCGGATTTAATGGCTTGTAAGCGGTCTAAAAAATGGAGCTGGAGATGACGGTGTGCACTGGCGAACGCTGTCAGCCAGAGCAGAAAATAAAACAGAAACTGGATATTCAACACCGACAGCGTAGTGAACAGAAGTAGAAAGACGATTTTGGCGAGTTCAGAGGTTTTCAGAAAAGGCAGAAATCCGGCCAGCACATAGAACCAGACTTCAAAACTCAGACTCCAAAGGGGTGCGTTGGCAGATACGGTGGGGCCAATAAAGCCATTCAGAAACAGCAGCGAAGCGATAAAATCTGGAGCTGTAATGTCATAGTCAGTCCGGATCATCATGCCAAAACTGTTCTGAAAATGATGGCTTTGTGAAGCAAAAAACCAAGGCGCCAGCATATATAAAACCAAGCTTAAAGCAGAAGCAAACAGAAAAGGCGGTAAAATCCGGCGACAACGCTGCCGCGCATAATGCCGTACATTAAACTGACCATAGCGTCGGGAATGGTTCTGGATGGAAGTGCCGATCAAATAGCCACTCAGTACAAAAAAGATCATGACTGCGGCCTGACCCAGCAGACGCACCCATGAATACAGGCTGAGATCAAAAGGGGCGATAAAGGCCTGAAAGCAGTGACTAAATAGGACTATTATCGCACTGATGCCTCGCAAGCTCTCTAGCTGTAAGCTGAAATAGGGCGAGAGCTGGTTCGGCGGATGGGTCATCTTTAACCTATAATTTCGATTGTACTGGCACCGGCACCGACCGGTTTGACCTGAATCTGTACCGGAATGCGTTCATGCATTTCCTGCACATGCGAAATCAGTACCACTTTACGGCCCTGACTCTGCAAATGATCCAGAGCATTCATTACCATGTGCAAGGAGGCCGGATCCAGCGTACCAAAGCCTTCATCAATAAACAGGGATTCCAGTTTCATCGAGCCGGAGGCCATATTGGCAATCGCCAAAGCCAGCGCCAGTGAAACCAGGAAAGTTTCCCCCCCGGATAAAGAGAGCACCGGACGCACTTCGCTGTTCATGTCCAGATCAATAATGGCCAGACTTAAACTGTCTGGAATCCGGTACAGCTGATAACGCGGTGCCAGCGGCTGTAACTGCTGGTTAGCGTATTCCACCAATATATCCAGATGATGCTCTTGGGCAATTTTCTGGAATTTGCTGCCTTCCTTGTGTCCGATCAGGTCATAGATCCGACCCCAGCGGTATTCTTCAGCTTTGACCTGTTCAATCTGATGCTGGTGTCTTTGCAAGGTCACCTGATTATTGGCATGAATCCTTAGCTTGGTATCGACTTCATTAAAGGCATTTTGTTGTTCAGCCTTTTCCTGAGCCAGTTTATTTAAGTGTAGTTCAACTTCTTCAAAGCTCAGTTCAGGCTTGGATTTCAGATGATGCTGATATTGTTCTTCCAGAATCTGCCAGGCCGTTTTGGCATTTTCTACAGTCTGATGCTGTAGCTGTAATTGCTGGCGGATTTGCTGGTGCTGTTGCAGATTAATATTTAGGCACTGCTGGATATGCTCATGATTAAAATCAGGATGCCGACTTTGCCAGTGTTGAATCGCCTGCTGACATTGTTCAATCTGCTGCTGCAGTTGCTGAATCTGGGTGCTGATACTTTGCTTTTTCAATTCAGCCTGTTGCAAGCGCTGCTCATGTTGCTGGGCAGTAAGCTGTTGTGCCCGTAGCTGCTCATCCAGTATGTGTTGCTGCTGTTCCAGATGGTCACGCCATTCCTGTGCCGTGCGATAGCTTTGTCCGGCATGACTGAGGGTCAGGCTATTCAGCTGTTCACGTAATGCTTTACCCTGGTGAAGCGCTGTATCCAGCTTTTGTTGTAACTGCCCATCATGATGCTGATGCAGAATCAACTGATCACGTGCTTTTTCAAGTTGCTGATTGAGGTTTTGAATGTGGGTTTCTAGGGTTTTAAACTCTTGGCATTGCTGCTGGCGCTGTTGCAGTTGCTGAGACAGCTGCTGACAGCTCGAGCCAGTATCCTTGACCCAGGCATTTTGCAGGGACTCGGGCAAATGGGCCAGCACAGGCCGAATCATCTGTTCTAGCTGGAGATACTGCTGCATGCTCAAATGCAGCTGATCCAGTTGTTGTTGTTGCTGACGCCAGCGTTTCCAGTCACCTTGCTGAGTCTGGAGTTGTTGTGCAAGCTGCTGTTGTTCTTGTTGAAGATGAATCGCATGCTGGCCAAGCTGCTGTTGTAGCTGCTCGGTATTCTGGTTTGCATTCACTTGCCAGCCAAAGTGTCGCATCTCTTCATGAAGCTGGGCTTTTTGCTGTGCCAGTGTGGTGGTGAGCTGTTGATTGCGCTGCTGTTGTTGCTCAATCAAGGTATGTAATTGAGATTGCTGGATCTGTGCCTGCTGCCATGCATGAGTCTGTTGCTGCAACTTTTCTTGGGCTTCCTGAAGCTGTTGATCATGCAGCTGCTGCAAGGTATTTTTCAGTAACTCCTGATGCTGCACAAAAGGGTGTTCATGACTGCCACAAACCATACAGGCTTCATCAGGTCTTAGCTGGGCGCGCAATTCCTGCACGCTCTGGGCCTGTAACAGGCGTTGCTGCGCGAGCATCTGTTGCAGTTGTTCAAAGGACTGTTCGGCTTCTTGGCGCTGTTGTTGTAACTGAAGCAGTTCCGTGGTGAGTTGCTTTAAGGTATTTTGATGCTGCTGTAATTGGCTATTCAGTTGCTGGCTTTCAGCCTCAAGTCCAGCCATTTTCTGGGCAGCTTGGATCAGGCTTTCTAGTTTTAACTGTTGGATGCTGGCTTGCTGTTGCTGGCCTTGCAATTGCTGTAATTGCTGTTCGAGCTGCTCCAGATCGGTATAGCGCTGCGTGAATTCTTGCAAATTTTCAGCTAAGCGCTGTTGCTGCTGTTGCAGTTCAGCGGGGCCAGCTTGAAAAACTGCCGGAGACTGCTGCATAAATTTTTCACGCAGTGCCTGATATTCTTGCAAACGTTGCAGGGTGGCCTGCGGCTCATGATCAAAAGCCGCTAAAAATTCCTGTTGTTCGAGTTGTGCCTGAATCTGCTGAGATTGCAGCTGAAGCTGTTGTAACTGTTGTTCGGTCTGGCGGATTTGCTCCTGTACAGGCTGAATCTGCCGGGCTTTATAAGTCTGTTGCTCTGCTGCAAGCTGTTTATACTGCTCACCCACTGACTGTAGCTCATGATCCAGTTTTAATCCCTGATCGAGATAGGGTTTGATCTTTTGAAATTCTTGCTGCTGTCGTTGTTGCTGTTGCTGCAATTGAAGCAGCTTCTGCTGCTGAGTGTCACGTTGCTGCTGAATCGCTGAAAACTCGGCAACGACACTGTGCTGCTCGGCCAGAAAATGGCTACGCTGATTTTGGAGCTGTTGTTGCTGGACAAATTGTTCCCGGATCTGCTGAAACTGGTCCAGCTGTTCCAGCAGCTGTTGTTGGGGTGCCATCTTCTGCTCGGCATCCAGCTGAACCATATAAATTTCTTTTTTGGCCTGAATTTCAGTATATAAATAATGCTGCTGACGATGCCATTTTAGATCATTGTCCAGCACTTTTTCACTCTGGTTAAAATGCTCAATCACCTGTTTTAAGGCAGTATGTTGCTGCTCTAAGGTGGCAATATCTGTTTCGGATAATAGCTCCAGATAGCCAATCTGTTTTTCTAGATCAGCCCGTTTCTGTTTAACTTCACTATGTTTTTCAAATGCTTTTTGGCTGACCAGACTGAAAATCTGTGAGTTGGTCAGATATTCCAGTAAATCGGCACGCTCATTATCCTTGGCTTTTAAAAAGGCACCGACTTCAGACTGAGCCAGCAGAACCGCACGGGTAAACTGCTCAAAACTCAAGCCCACCAGTTTTTCAATCAGTGGGGTGCATTCCGAAATTTTCTGGTTTAACACCCGCTGATCATCCAGACAGGTAATGGCCCGTTCTACTTTTAAATTACCATCGACTTTCTGCCGGGCACGACGGATTTCCCAGCGTGCCGTATAGCGTTTCTGATCCAAAGCGATAAATTCAAGCTCGGCAAAACCCTGTACGCAGCCACGGCGCAGAATATTCTTGCTGTCCTTGATGGAGACATCCTGGCCGCCCGCATCTTTCAGGCTACCGGTTGCACCTTTCAGACGCGGAATTTCGTTATATAGTGCCAGACACATGGCATCGAGCAAGGTGGACTTGCCGGAGCCGGTTTTTCCGGTAATGGCAATCAGGCCAGCATAAGCCAGCGGGCTGGATTCAAAATCAATATGATGAGTGCCAGCCAGCGATGCCAGATTATTCAGGCTCAGACGGATAATTTTCATGGCTGATCCTAAGCTTGTTGTTTTTGGGCAAGTTCATGCTGAGCTTCGACCAGCAGCTGCTGAAAATCCTGCTGTACCGAAGGGTCCTGACGATAGCCCATTTTTTCCCAGATATTAAAAAATAGTGATTCCGGCGTTGGAGGCGCCAGATCAATTTTGGAACTATCCGCCGGATCTTCTGCCTGACGCTGATAAACCCGGCTGATCCTGAGCAGACGATAACGATTGACTGGCAGCGCCTGTTCAATCTGCTGACGTAAATCGACTGGCGGCGGAGCATCGGTTGTGTATTCAATTTCCAGAAAATGCCGGGCAGCGAGATGTTCAATTTCACCCGCAGGTAGCGCCTGGATTTTATTCATCAGATTGTCCAGATTTTCCCGGATTCTAAACAGTTCTACCGTACGCGGTACTTGCAGGGCTGCAAACTGAAAGCGCTGTTCAGCCTTTTGCTCGGGATCAATTTTGACCTCAACCACCTGATGCGAATAGTGAATTTCACTAAAAGACAGGGGAATCGGTGAGCCACTATAACGGATATGCGCTTGGCCTACTTTTTGCGGCTTATGCAGATGACCAAGTGCTACATAGTCGATAACTTCATCAAACAGCGCCGTTGAAAGCGCTTCTTCATTGCCCACTATAATCGGGCGTTCAGAATCTGAGGTTTCACCACCTTGCATATGCGCATGTGACATTAAAATCAGTGCCTGATGGGGCGCCTTACGTGCTTTGGCTTCTGCGATCAGCTGTTGATGCAGATAACTAATGGCATTCTGACTGTTATGAGTGTGCTCGTTAATTCCGGTAATTTCAGCGCTGCGTAAATAGGGCAAGGTCAGACACCAGGCCACAATCGTTCGGTTCTGGTCATAAATTGGCACCAGCAGACGGTCCAGATCAAGCTGATTGGTCGAGGTTCGGCCGACAATCCCCACCGCTTTGGCATTAAATTTGGTCAGTAAAGGCTGTACCTGTTCAATCCGGTAACCTGAATCATGGTTACCGGCAATCATCAGGGTTTGCATATGGGGTGCCAGCTCATGCGCATCAGCAAGAAACTGATACAGCTGTCGTTGTGCACTTGAAGCCGGATTGATGACATCAAAAATATCCCCGGCAATCAGCAGGGCATGCGGCTGTTTGATCTTGATTTGTTCAAGTAGCCAGGTCAGAAATTGCGTATGTTCAAATTCACGGTCATGGTTATGGAAGAATTGCCCCAAATGCCAATCAGAAGTATGAAGAAAATGAACTGCCATGTATACCAACCTTTATTTTTGCCTTCCTACTATAGAAAAAAGCGCCAGTAAAAGTCTACTTGAAAAATACTTTCTTGTTTGCTTGTAAGCCGTTGAACTTGGTCGTAGAGCCTGCTGAGTTTGCCTGCCATCGTTGAGACAGCTTTTAAGTATAGGCCGGGTCTCATCTTTATTCAGCTTCAGGTTGTTTTTACTTTCATTCATTGGGGGAGGCCGGTTTGAAAAATTTACCCTTTTAGAGCGGTTTTTATACAAACTAGGCAAAGCAGACTTGAAAAATAAGGACTGATCCTTATGTTAGCTCTTATAAAACAGTCCCTGATTCATCTGGTCAGAGTGACAAAATGCAGCGCCTAAACAATAAAAACCGACGATTCGAGTGATAGTGAAATCGTCGGTCAAAAATTGTGCAGATGAAAATTTTGGCTGCTGTTCAAAATTTCCACCTACACTGAACTTATTGCTTTAGCGAAGTGAACGAAAACTTGTGGATGCCAGTCCAAATTTTCGAACCTTGTACCCTATATAACGTCATGATCTTGGCTGAGGTTGACAATAAAATGAAAAAAAACTTAATTTTTTTTATACTAGCTTGTTAATCGTCTTTGGGTTCTTCTAATGGTGCCGCTAACTCGCTATTTTCTCTGGTTTTTCTTCCTGTGCTTTGTCTTTACCTGTATTTGCGGTGTGCTGGCAGCCTTGATGCCAACCGGCATGGGCGCCATCTTGACCATTGTGCCTTATCTGGTGGCGATGATCTGGGTTCTGTTCAAATTTTTAAAACAGCAGCGCCGTGCGCCCTCTGCAACCGAACGTAAAAAATTTAGCTTGGGCTTCAGTCTGATTTACTGGGGCTATAATCTGGCGTTTTTAATTTTGGGGATTGTGATTGCGACGCGTTCCAATCCGAATGCCTGGCAGGATTTTTTGCTGTATTTGCAACAGCCGCAATTTGTCAGCATTGTCGTGATTATGTTCCTTCTGATCGCCATTCCACTTTATTTGCTGACCTACTGGTTTTATGGCAAACAGGCACAGCGTATGGCAGCTAAAATTTCTGGTTTATAGTTGCCATTCAACCGTTATGTGCAAGAAAACCTTAAATATGTGAGTGGACACGGAGGTCAAAGATTACTCATCCTGACAGGACGTCGTGTATAGATAAAAGACTTTGGCTCTCTCAAAATTTGGATCTCGGCTATACACAGCCATTTGCAGGATTTTATGAATAATGAGGTTATCCAAGGTAAATATAAGCCTCTGCAACTCCTATCTTGCTAAACCAGGATGTTTAAAGGGTTAGTAAAATTAAATCTATAAACTAACGCAACTATCAACCAGACCGCAGGCTATTTTAAATATTCAGATGGTTTGAGCGCAAATCTTTATTTAATAAATAAAATGAGCCAAAGAGCAATAGCCGAAATATTCTGGATGGCCTGATTTTTCATTTACTGATTAATATTTTTATACTCGACATTTTGATAGGTGAGCAGCGTATACTCTGAATCACGACAAGAAGAATAGTGCAGGATCGGTATGTATAAACCAGTCGTATTGATGACAGGTGCCAGCGGTTTTATTGGCAGCCATCTGGTAAGATTTTTACTGGTACGGGATTATGCGGTGATCGGTCTGACCCGACAGAAAAACTTGCGCAACGCCCATCCGGATTTTCGCTGGGTTCATGATCTGGATGAATTAAAAAACCAGCAGATTGACTATGTGATTAATCTGGCAGGTGAAAGTATTGGTCAGGGACGCTGGACCACCGCCCGTAAAAAGAAACTGAAGGATAGTCGTCTAAAGACCACCCGGCAACTTTTTGAGCATCTGGAAAGATATCAGATCAAGCCCAAACGGATTATTTCAGCCTCTGCTGTGGGCTACTATGGCATTGATCCTGAAGAGCAGTGGGATAGGGTGTGTACAGAACACAGCCCGGCACAAGACATTTTTATGTCCGAGCTATGTGCCGAATGGGAGCGTTTGGCCTTATCTTATCCTGAGCAGAACACCAAGATTATTCGTCTAGGTGTGGTGTTTGCTAAGGGTGGAGGAATTCTTCCGCAGATGTTATTACCCATCAAACTTAATCTGTTTGGCCGGATGGGTCATGGCCGCCAGCCGGTGACCTGGGTGCATCTTCAGGATGTCATGCGGGCCATCGAATTTTTGATGCAGGAATCGACTCAGCCCCAGATTTTTAACCTGGTGGCTCCAGAAAAAGTCAGTCAGGCTCAATTTGCCCGGATCGCAGCACAGGTGCTGAAGCGTAAACCTTTATTGCCGTTACCAGCTTGCAGCATGAAAATGCTGCTGGGCGAGCAATCCCAACTGATTTTAAATGGACAGTATGTTCAGCCTAAAGCTTTACAGGAGGCTGGTTTTACTTTTAGTTATCCGACTCTGAAAGAGGCGCTACTGGAAGTGTTAAACCGCTAAAGCCTGCGTTTCTAAACGCTGTGCCGGATTATAAGGCTCTGGATCAACAAAAGTCGGCTGTTCCAGCATGAGCTGGGCCAGAAGTTTCCCCGACGCAGCGCCCATACATAGGCCATTACGGAACTGACCGAAATTGATCCAGAGATTGTCCAGATGCGGCATTTTGCCAATATAGGGAATGCCATCGGGTGAGCTGGGCCTTAAACCGGCCCATTGTTTCACCACCGGAAAATCAGCCAGCTCCGGTACCATCTCCAGACAGGCAGCGAAAATATCCTGACGGATTTCGGTTGAAGGGGAGATATCAAAGCCCACCTGACGCATACTGGAACCGCACAGTACATGACCATCACGGCGTGGGATCAGGTACATGACCTTGTGCATGCACATGCTGGGCAGCCAGTGCTCTGGTGTTTTAAATAGCAACATCTGGCCCTGTACCGGCTGTACCGGAATGTCAAAGCCGAGCTGTTCCGACCAGTAAGCTGACCATGCGCCGGTTGCAATCACAAACTGATCTGCCTGAAAACTCAGTCCATTCTCGCTTGATATCTGTTGAACATGACCTTGCTGTATATCGAGTTGGCTGATTTTACAATGTTCCTGCCAGATCACACGGGGATGCTGCCTCAAATAGCTGATGATCGACTTTAGCAGTCGGGGATTGCGGATATTGGCCAGTTCAGGAAAATAAAGAGCCTGTTTGAACTTCGTCTGATCTACTCTGGGATTGATCTGTCCGAGCTGCCTTTGATCGAGAAGTTGCGCCTGCTGCTGCGGGTCCTGATATTGCTCGGCATAACGCAAACCGATTTCAAAATCGGACTCATCAAAAATCAGCATGCCCGTGTTATGAATCTGAAAATCAATTCCGCTTGTCGGTTGCAGTTTTTGATTCCAGGTCTGATACAGCGGTTTGGCATGGCGAGCCAGAGTATTGACGGCATTCGGGTAACGCCAGGGATACATGGGGGAGAGAATGCCGCCTCCGGC
>NZ_SMTB01000130.1:0-4858 GCF_006864105.1 Acinetobacter sp. RF14B
GGCTTTTACTAGCTATTTTTAACTTTAGAACTGCAAAAATATGCTGTTTCTTAAAAAATAGCGTTCATGCAAGATAAAAGCCTGATGTTTAAAAAAACATCAGGCTAAAATTTTCGCTATATTGGCTACCTAAAGAATAGTTCATGCTATAGCTAAAAGCTTGCATCAGCGGTGCCATACTGACCCGGGCCATCAATATTTTGAGCGTTGCCATGATGGCAATGATGGCACCCGCACCGGCCGCTGACTTATACATGCCCAGAAAGCCTTGCTTGTCCGTACTGACATAATGCTCGCCGGTCTTGCTGGCATTTTCAGTGACTTGTAAGGCCAGTAATTCACTATTGGTTGCCAGCAAGGCACGGACACTGCGCTCGCTATAAATGGCTTCGGTAATATCTGCAATAAAAAGCCCAATAGACTGATAACGCAGGTCATCTTCATCCATGACCATGTTGAGCAAAATTTCAACGCGTTCCAGACACTGCTCAAGTAAGGCCAGCATATAGGTCAGGCTGACACTGACTCCAATCCGTTTAGTAGAACGGCGAATCTTGGCGACTACATCATGACATTGTTCCAGCATCACCAGCGCTTGTGAGGCATCCGGGGGGGTAATCGAATCCACCAGCTTGACCGTGTTATAGCGTTTTTTATATTCCTGGATAAATTCGTTGATCTCACGGTTCTGTACCAGAAAAGGTGATTCATATTCCATGAGTTCAGGTTGGGCATTAATGAATTCTGGATGCAAGCCAATACCACTGATCCGGTAAGATAGAATAGTCAGAGCTTTGATGATTTCATCTTTAATACGGGTTTTTTCCTGCTGATTGGAATGTCCCTGATTCATGACCGAAAACAGTCGCTGCCAGTCGGCTTCATCAAAGTAATCCAGCCAGTATTGGTCAGTACGCAAATAAAAGATCTTGCGGAACAGTTCTTGCAGGTTTCGATGATCTGGAATGATCGGCAGTATATGCGCTCCAATCCGCTGGTTCAGCTGGTTCCAGAAACCGTCCAGCGACAGGATGCCAGTATCGGAAAACAGGCTAGTCTGCTTGTAACGGTTAATAATTCTTAAGGTAAAGGTCTGTAAGGTCGATACTGCATTGGGAGTCAATAACAGTGCACGAATAAAGATATTAAACTTTGCTTCGATCTCTTCTGTATCTCTGCTGTCCTCTGGCCTTATACGCTCTACAAGCTGGATTAGCAGGTTTTCATCCAGTACCACCTGAGGTTGCTCAAGCTGGTACTGCATACTTTGAAAAAGATCAACAAAATTAATATGCATAGGCAGGAAAGGTCATTATTGAATACGGTTTAGCGCCAGTTTGGCCAGATTGATCAGGGCCTGACGATACTCTGAGTCAGGCAAGGCGTTCAAGGCTAAAATTGCAATTTCTGTTTCTTCAGTCGCACGCTGGCGGCAATAATCCAGTGCTCCTGAACTGTTGACGATGCTGATCACCTGTGCCAAATGTTCAGTACCACCAGTGGCAATACTACGGCGAATAACTTCATGATCTTCGCCAGTGGTGTTCTGCATGGCTGCAATCAGTGGTAGAGTCGGTTTGCCCTCCATCAGATCATCGCCAATGTTTTTGCCTAAGGTTTCAGCATCGGAGGTGTAATCCAGAATATCGTCAATAATTTGGAAGGCATTGCCAAAATGGCCGGCAAATTTCCGCAAAGGTTCACGAAATGCAGACTGACCAGCCAGAATGGCTGCACCTTCGGTTGCCAGCTCAAACAGACGGGAAGTCTTGCCGTGAATAATATCTAAATAGGTTCTTTCTGTGGTATCTGGCTGATGCTGAGACTGTAGTTGCAGGACTTCACCTTCTGCAATTTCACAGGTACCAGTCGAGAAATCCTTGAGCAGAACCATATTGTCCAGATCAACCAGCAGGTCAAAGGCGCGTGAAATCAGGAAGTCTCCAACCAGAACCGCGGTCTGGTTATCCCAGGTGGCATTGGCAGTCGGTCGGCCACGGCGCAGGCCAGATTCATCTACGACATCATCATGAACCAGCGTGGCGGTATGCAGCATTTCAATGATCGCAGCCAGTTTGCGGTGTTGTTCCAGGTTTTCTGCACCACAGGCTTTAGCTGCCAAAAGGCACATGATCGGGCGCATGCGTTTACCGCCAGCCTCCACCACATGTTTGCTAACTGCCATAACCAAAGCAACTTTTGAAGTAATCCCTTCATTAATAAATGTGTCCATCGCAGCAAAGTCGTTAGCCACAGGAGCGAGAATATCTTGCTTAAAGTCGATGGTCATTTCAAAGAAAACCTCTAATTCGGTAAATCGCAGCGCGTAGTTTAACAATTTATAACATGAGTGAAACATAAGAAATGCATAAACTCCACTACAAATCAGCTTTTATCGTACTTCTTTGAGTGGGTCAGGCATTTTTGCCTAAAAAAATTTGCCTGACTTTGCATGTCTTTGAATTTTATAGGTTGGCTATATTACTTAAAGTTGACTGTTTTTCGCTATCATTTTTTATTAGCTCGTAGATGAGTAATTGATTTTATGAGCATAATTAAATTGTTAAAATTTTCAGTGAGTTTACATCGCACTATTTGCCTGAAATGGCTTGTTGTTTTCTTAAATATCCCTTAAAATCCTTGCCCTTGTGCAACCCCCAGTGGCGTTCGTTTTAAGATCGGTATATTCCTTTATCGGCACGACGACACGGGCATATTTGGAGTACATTATGTACGCAGTAATCCAAAGCGGTGGTAAACAGCACCGTGTAGTTGAGGGCGAAACCCTTAAAGTTGAATTATTGAAAGCTGAAACTGGTGCAACGATTACGTTTGACGACGTACTTATGCTTGTAAACGGTGAGAGCATTCAAATCGGTGCTCCAGTTGTAGCTGGCGCTAAAGTAACTGCAGAAGTGGTTAGCCATGGTCGTCACGACAAAATCCGTATTGTTAAAATGCGTCGTCGTAAGCACTACCGTAAGCAACAAGGTCACCGTCAATGGTTCACCGAGTTGAAAATTACTGGTATCTCAGGCTAATTACTAGGAGTAAATAGACATGGCAACTAAAAAAGCCGGTGGTTCGACTAAGAACGGTCGTGATTCGAATCCTAAGATGTTAGGTGTTAAAGTTTACGGTGGTCAAACTGTAACTGCAGGTAACATCATCGTTCGTCAACGTGGTACTGAATTCCATGCTGGTGTAAACGTAGGTATGGGCCGTGACCATACTTTATTTGCTACTGCTGATGGCGTAGTAAAATTCGAAGTGAAAGGCCAATTCGGTCGTCGCTACGTATCTGTTGAAGCTTAAGCTTTAATAGAAATAAAACCCGCAAATTTTGCGGGTTTTTTTATGTTAACTGAACTATTAAACACAGCTGAACTAACATTCAATAATTACCAGTTTACAAGAAAAATAACCCGTAATTTGAAACTATTCATGATAAAAGAGTTTTAAATACAGAATTAAACGTGACTTGAATTACCTGTTTTAAGGTGAGTAATTAAAAGCAAAAAGTATAAAAATAGAATAGGGATATGAATAAAATTTTGAAAAAACTTTGATCAAGGCTTGCTTCAAAGGTAATACACAGCCTACAGAGGTCGGTTTCAATATGCTGGGCTGAGTATCAGTGTTGGAATGGGGGGAAGTGAGCAGGGAAGTATCATCGGTTTGAGTGGTCTAACTGAAAACTATTAATATGTCTATAAACTGGTCACTATGATCAATTGGGTTATTTTGGCACGAGCTTTTCTGTGGGATGATAAAGGAAATAGCGGCTAGACTCATAAAATAACGAGAATTTTAAGAAGCTCCGAAATGAGCAGGAGCTTCTTTGTGATTGTTAATTTTTCTTCATGATGATGAACAAAAAAATCAATTTCGAATTAATAACCATACAAAAATTCTTATTTTCTATCATTTTAGCTTTTTATTTTCGTTTAAGATGAGACATTGAATAAATTGCGCTGACGCAAATATAAAGGTGAAATTATGCAAATGCTTCGTAAAACCGTATGTGCGATGGCCTTGGGTGCAGTCACTTTAGGGCCGGTCATGAGTACAACCGTGTTTGCTGCGCCAGTAGCGGCTTCGGAGCAACAGGCCACTACCAGCCTGATCAAACAGCTGAACAATATTCGTAGTCTGACTGCAAACTTTGAGCAGACCACCAAGCTGACCGCTCCTAAAACCACCCAGAATAAAGGGCTGACCGCGCAGCATATGAATCAGACCTTTAAAGGGGTAATGAAGGTAGAACGTCCGGGTAAATTCTATTGGGAAACGTCAAGCCCATCGAAACAGACCATTGCGACCACGGGTAAAACCGTCTGGATTTATGACCCCGACCTGCAACAAGCAGTACGTCAGAGTCTGGATGAACAGGTAGCAAACACGCCTGCATTATTATTGTCCGGTAATACCAATCAGATCATGCAGTCTTATCGTGTGACCCAGCCGAACAAAGGCAAGACTTATTATACGCTGTATCCCAAAAATACCGATGGTGTCTTTGAAAGTCTGACCATCAGTTTTGGCGCGAATAAAGCACCTACTCTGATGATTTTACAGGACTCTTTAGGACAGACGACCCATATTCGCTTTAATAATGTAAAAGTGAATAGCAGTATTCCGGCCTCCACCTTTAACTTTACCCCGCCAAAGGGAACGGACATTATTGATCAATAAGCTGGATGAATAAATACAGTTAAAAGCAACCTACGGGTCATTGCTGTCCCACAATTTTTCACAAGAGGAAGCTCATTTGAGCTTCCTCTTGTTTTATGGGTATTTTATCGGGTGAAAATAAAGCTTTTAAAGTTCTTCTTTCAAACAAATTCACTTGAATTAT
>NZ_SMTB01000131.1:0-4748 GCF_006864105.1 Acinetobacter sp. RF14B
TGACTAGCCGTTGGATTAGTCAAATTGGATATACAGAAAATGAAGCTACGGTACAGCTTGTTTTTGCTCCTGCGGTTGTTCCATTGATTACAAGACTTGAGGAGCAGTTCACGAAGTACGATATAGATGAACAAGGTCGCTTGAATGGTTGTGAGATTGAAATCGCGGCATATAGCAATTTGAGCCGGGATCATCTGGACTATCATGGGACTTTGCAGGCATATGCCGAAGCCAAGTCTGCGCTCTTCAAGTTTGCCGGTCTGAAAGTTGCCATTATCAATCTGGATGATGACTTTGCTGATGTGATGCTGAATGCTGCAAAAAATAATCCAAGCCAGCCTAAAATATTAACTTATTCACTGTCTCAGTCAGCAGACTATCAGGTTCAGGATATCCGCTACAGTATTTCCGGAGCTGCATTCAAACTGCTGACTACACAAGGCAGTTTTAGCATTCGTAGCCCGTTGCTGGGACACTTTAATATTGAAAACCTGGTGGCCAGCCTGATCATGGCGGAACAGTCCGGTTTTGCACTGGCCGACTTAATCGCGACAGTGCCTGAACTGCAAGGTGCACCAGGACGTATGCAGGTGATTCGTGATGGTGAACGCCTGTTTGTCGTGGATTATGCACATACTCCAGATGCCCTGACTCAGGTGCTGGTTACACTGAAGCGCCATGCGTCGAAAAAGTTATGGGCAGCTTTTGGCTGTGGGGGAGACCGCGACCGTGGTAAACGCCCGCTGATGACTCAGGCTGCGCTGGAGGGCGCCGATATCGCCGTATTGACCTCGGATAATCCGCGTAGCGAAGACCCGGCACAGATTTTTGCCGACATGAAACAAGGCATTGATTTTTCAGGCAAGACCTATCATGAAATTCAGGATCGCCGGGAAGCCATCAAATACACCGTGAAGCATGCACAAGCAGGTGACATTGTGGTGATTGCCGGAAAAGGCCATGAAAACTATCAGGAAATTGATGGAGTTCGTCACTGGTTTGATGATGTGGTCGAAGTTCAGGCAGCAATTGATGCCCGGCATCATACGACAGATTCAGCATTTCCCGCGCATTAGGATTTTACATGCATACCTCAACCACAACGACTGCGGCGCTAGAGCCGTGGAGTATAGAACAATTACAGCAGGCCACCCAAGGCTATTGGCTGAATGATAAAAAGCCTGACGATCAGATCGAGCGAATTTTAACCGATTCACGTCATGCAGAAACTGGCGATGCGTTTTTGGCACTCAAGGGTGAGCGTTTTGATGCGCACGATTTTGTGGCACAGGTCGCTGACCAGGGCTGTCAGCTGGCGATCGTTAGCTCTCCGGTAGATGCCGATATTTGTCAACTGGTGGTAGAAGATACCCGCCTGGCACTTGGACATCTGGGTGCGTACCGCCGTCAGCAGCATTCACAGCTTAAAGTGATTGCCTTGACGGGGAGTAGTGGGAAAACCACCACCAAGGAAATGCTGGGCAGTATTCTTTCACGTCTGGCACCTACCTTGGTGACCCGAGGCAACCTGAACAATGATTTGGGCGTACCGATGATGCTGCTGGAACTGCGTGCCGAGCACCAGTATGCTGTGATGGAGCTGGGTGCCAGTCATTGTGGGGAAATTGATTATACCGCCAATCTGGTGCAGCCCCATGTGGCCGGAATTATCAATATCGGTACAGCTCACCTGGGTGAATTTGGCGGGCGCGATGGCATTTGTCGTGCCAAGTCGGAAATTTATGCGCATATTTCTGAAACTTCGATTGTGCCGGCAGCTGATGATTATGCCGAGACAATTCGTCAGGCCGTGAGTACCGAGCAGGTCTTGAGTTTCGGTGCGGGTGGCGAGGTCTATGCCAGCGAAATCGAGTTACAGTCCCAGTCGGCCCGTTTTGTCCTGAATACGCCACAAGGTACAAAAGCGGTTAATCTGCCATTTGCAGGTGAGCATAATATCGAAAATGCTACAGCTGCCGCTGCCTTTGCGCTAGCAATCGGGATCAGTCTGGAGGATATTGTGGCAGGACTGGAACAGGCTGTGGAAGCTAAAGGTCGTCTGAATTTTATTCAGCACAAAGATTTTTTATTTATTGATGATACCTATAATGCCAATCCGACTTCTATGCGCGCAGCTGCAGAAGTGCTGGCCCAGCAACCGGGCATCCGGGTCATGGTGACGGGGGATATCGGTGAGCTGGGTTTAGCGGCAGCAATGGAACATTATAAACTGGGCCGTGATCTGGTGTCTGTGAAAGGCTTGAACTTTGTTGTGGCAGTGGGTGAGTTTGCACCTGCGGCACAGGAAGGGGCACGTAGTACGCAATATGGTAAAAAAATGCAGGCTTTTTTAAATCAGGAGCAGGCATTGCCATTTTTAATTCATTTGATTGAAACACATCAACCTCAGCCGATGTCTTTCCTGTTTAAGGGGTCACGTTATACCCATATGGAAACCCTGATGGCTGCATTGATGGAGAAACTCTAAATGCTGTTATGGCTATTTGAACAATTGGCGGGCATTGACAGCTCGTTTCAGGTGGTACGTTATTTAACTTTACGTGCCTTGTTAAGTGTCCTGACGGCATTGATGATTGGTCTGGTTCTGGGTCCTATCATGATCCGCAAGCTGCAAGCCCTGAAATATGGTCAGGCGGTCAGCTCATTCGCACCGGAAAACCATGCCAAGAAAATGGGCACTCCGACCATGGGCGGGATATTGATCCTGTTATCGATCGGGATTTCCACCTTGCTCTGGGCGGACCTTTCCAACCCGTATGTGTGGATTGTCCTGGCGGTGATGGTGATTTTTGGTGCAGTTGGCTGGGCCGATGACTGGATTAAAATCCGTTATAAAGATAATGCCGGTTTGCCTGCCCGCAAGAAATTTTTCTGGACGTCGGTCGGTTCACTTGGAGCCGGGATTGCACTGTATGTAATCGCGCAGCAGCAGACCAATCCGGTGCATACTGCGAATATGCTGGATTTGCTGATTCCCTTCTTTAAAGATTTGAGTATTCCTTTATCGCTGATTCCATTGGGAATTGGCTTTATTATTTTCACCTATTTTGTGATTAATGGAGCCTCGAACGCTGTTAACCTCACCGATGGACTGGATGGTCTGGCGATTATGCCAGTGGTTCTGGTGGCAGCCGGTCTGGGGGTGTTTGCCTATCTGGCGGGAGATGTGCGTTTTGCCAACTATTTGCATATTCCCTACGTAAAATATTCATCTGAGCTGGTGATCATCTGCGCTGCCATGATTGGTGCCGGTCTGGCTTTCCTGTGGTATAACGCCCACCCGGCGCAAGTATTCATGGGTGATGTCGGTGCTTTATCCTTAGGTGCGATGCTGGGTACGATCGCCGTAATGGTGCGTCAGGAAATTGTATTTGCCATTATGGCCGGTGTATTTGTCGTAGAAGCCATTTCAGTTTTTCTGCAAATCGGTTCATTAAGAATGCGTAATAAACGTGTCTTCCTGATGGCACCGCTACATCACCATTATGAGAAAAAAGGCTGGCGTGAAACTCAGGTGGTAATTCGTTTCTGGATTATTACAATTATGCTGGTAGTTTTGGGCTTAATGACCTTAAAATTGCGTTAAGTAATGCATTGGAAAAAGTCGGCGCATGCCGGCTTTTTTGTTTTGGAGAAAATGATGAATCTACTCATGTGCCCAGTCTGTCGTGAGCAGCTTAGCTTAAATGCGCGTAGCTGGCGCTGTGAGAATCAGCATAGTTATGATGTGGCCAAGCAGGGTTATGTGAATCTGCATGTGGTACAGCATAAACACAGTAAAAATCCGGGCGATACACCGGAATCGGTGCAGGCACGCCGGGCTTTTTTAAGTGCAGGTCATTACGCCCCCTTACAGCAGGCGGTCGTCGGGAAAATCCGTGAGCTGCGGATTGAAAACCTGCTGGATATCGGCTGTGGTGAAGGCTATTACACCGATGCCATGCAGGCCGAAGTAATGCAATGTGTCGGTGTCGATATTGCCAAGAATGCCATTCAGGTGGCCGCCAAACTAAATAAAGAAGTGACCTGGGTGGTGGGGACCGGGGCAACCTTGCCGGTACTGGATGAGTCGATTGATTTGTGTACCAGCTTATTCAGCCCGATTCCACAACAGGAGATTCTGCGGGTTCTGAAACCGAAGTCATATTTGATGGTGGTGACCCCAGCACCACAGCACTTATATGCTCTGCGTGAAGCCTTATTTGAAGAGGTAAAACCGCATGAACCACAAAAGTTTGTCGAGCAGCTCAAAGATGGCTTTGATCTGCTCAGTGAACAGCTAGTAGAAGCCCCTATGACGCTGTCACAGGCTGATCTTAAACATCTGATTGCCATGACCCCCTATGCCTATAAGGCCAAAGCGGAACGCCGTCAGGCACTGGAGCAGCAGGAGCAGTTTGAGTTGCAAGCTCACTATCAGATTTATCTGTTTCAAAAGAAATCACTTTAAAAAGTCACGCAATAAAAAGCCCTCATTGGAGGGCTTTTTTTGATGAGGGTTGTAAAATTTACTGTACTTGTTGGATCAGGTTATCGAGCGCATCAGCACGTTTGGGTTGTAAGGGCTGTTCCTGTGATGTCGGTGGAGTCACAGGTGCTGGCGCCGACTCTTCGGCTGGAAGAGTAATTTTCTCTCCCGGCAGATCGTCAAAATCACTCTCTGCACGCTTCGGTACCACCATTGGGGCAGGGCGGTACAATGGAGTTGCCAGTGGCGGAGATGAAGG
>NZ_SMTB01000132.1:0-4669 GCF_006864105.1 Acinetobacter sp. RF14B
GGTTGAAAAGCTGACCACATTGCCGGGCCGGTTGGTGGTCAATACCGACCAGCAGGCACATATTTCTCCGAACTTTAGTGGTCATGTCGAGCAGGTAAATGTAGCTTTAGGACAGAATGTAAAAAAAGGGCAAATACTGGCGGTACTTTCTGTACCTGAGCTGATCGACCAGCAGGCGAATCTGAGAATGGCGGAAGCCACTCTGGAACTGGCCCGTCAGGAATATCAGCGTGAACAGCAGCTCTGGTCACAGGGAATATCAGCAAAACAGGATTACCAGCGTGCCGAAAGTGCCTATCGTCAGGCCCAGATTAGTGTGCAATCTGCCAAGGCACGTTTAAATGCCTTGGGCGCAAGTGGCAATAATAATGGCCGTTTTCTGATTCGAGCACCAATCTCGGGCGTGATCAGCCAGAAGGATATTGTGGTCGGTGAAAATGTCCAGCTGGCCGACCAGTTATTTGTGATTGAACAGTTAAAAGACTTATGGCTTGAATTTAATCTGCCAAATCAGTTTCCAGGCCAGTTGCAACCAGGCCAAACGATTGCTTTTAAGAGCAATGGCTCCGAGCAAAGCTATACCGCCGTCATTCAAAGCTTAAGCCCTCAGGCCGATGTGCAAACCGGGCGTCTGGTGGTACGCGCCAAGCTGAATGTCCAAGCTGACGAACTGCGGCCGAATGTCCTGGTGAATGTGCTGATTAGCGAACCATCTGCAAAAACTGCGTTGCGTATTCAAAAATCTGCACTGCAACAGATTGAAGGCGAGGACAGTATTTTCATTGTTGAGTCGCAAGAAAAAGGTCAGGTGCATTTAAAGGCCCAGCACGTCGTACTTGGACAAGTTTCCAGTGATGGCGAATGGCTGGAAGTGATTTCGGGTCTGAGTGAAGGACAAAAGTATATTAGCCAAGGCAGTTTCTTGCTGAAATCTGAACTGGAAAAAGATGAGGCAGGCCATGAACACTAATTCTGATCTGCCCAAAGCAGAAGGACTGTTTGAACGAATCATCCAGTTCTCAATTCAAAATGCCATTTGGGTCATTCTCTTTGCCTGTACCTGGATTGCAGTCGGGATTTACAGCTATCAGAAATTACCAATTGATGCGGTACCTGACATTACCAATACCCAGGTTCAAATCAATACTCAGGCGAATGGTTTTACGGCGCTTGAAGTCGAACAGCGGATTACCTATCCCATTGAAAATGCCATGGCCGGGATTCCTGATCTGGAACTGACCCGTTCCATTTCGCGTTATGGCTTATCGCAGGTTACTGTCGTTTTTAAAGATGGCACCGATATTTATTGGGCCCGTCAGCAGATCAACCAGCGGGTACAGGAAGTGCAGTCTGAACTTCCTGCGCAAATTGCCCCGACCATGTCTCCCGTTTCCACAGGTCTGGGAGAGATTTATCAATGGGTACTTAAAGCCGACCCGAATGCCATAAAGCCGGATGGAAGTGCATATACGGCGATGGATTTACGCGAGATTCAGGACTGGATTGTGCGTCCTCAATTGCAGCGTGTGCAGGGTGTTGCAGAGGTGAACAGCATAGGCGGCTTTGAGAAAACGTATGTGGTGTCACCTGATCTGAACCGTATGCAGCAGCTGAAAATCTCATTAGACCAGCTTCAGCAAACATTGCAGGAGAATAATGAAAACCGGGGAGCTGGATTCATTGAGGACAATGGGCAGCAGTTGACGGTACGTGTACCGGGTACACTCAACCAACTCTCTGATATTGAAAATACCATGATCGCCAGCCCAAATGGCGATCCGATTCGGGTCGGAGATATTGCCCAGGTATCTATTGGGCACGATTTAAGAACCGGTGGCGCCACTTATAATGGTGAGGAAACGGTGCTGGGCATTGCCATGATGGCAATGGGAGAAAATAGCCGGACAGTTTCTCAGGCGGTGCATGCCAAGATTCAGGAGGTGCAGAGCAGCCTGCCTAAAGGGATCAGTATTGAAACGGTGTATGACCGTACCACACTGGTTGAAAAAGCCATTCAGACCGTACAGAAAAACCTGCTGGAAGGGGCCATTCTGGTCATCATCATCCTGTTTCTGTTCTTGGGAAATATTCGAGCAGCTTTAATTACCGCCTGCGTTATTCCATTGTCGATGCTGTTTACCTTAACCGGGATGGCACAAAAAAATATCAGTGCCAACCTGATGAGTCTGGGCGCTCTTGATTTTGGCATCATTGTGGATGGAGCCGTGGTAATTGTTGAAAACTGTATTCGCCGCTTGGCCCATGCCCAGCAACTGCTCAAACGTCCTCTTAGTCAAAGTGAACGCTTTAAAGAAGTTTTTCTGGCGGCACGACAGGCACGCCGTCCCCTGATCTTTGGCCAGTTAATCATTTTGGTGGTCTATCTGCCGATTTTTGCTTTAAGTGGTGTAGAAGCAAAACTGTTTCATCCTATGGCTTTAACGGTGGTATTGGCGCTGGTGGCTGCCATCATCCTGTCCATTACTTTTGTACCTGCGGCAGTGGCGCTATGGGTAAAGGGAGATATTCAGGAAACAGAAAGCCGCTGGATGATCTGGCTCAAGACCCGCTATCAAAACGTGCTGGATGGTGCTTATCACTATAAGGCCGTGGTGTTGACCTTTGCGATTTGCCTGTTGGTACTGACGGGTTTGCTTGCCACTAAAATTGGCAGCGAGTTTGCACCACAATTAAGCGAAGGGGATTTTGCCGTACAGCAGTTACGCTCACCCAGTACGGGTCTGGAAGAATCCTTGCGCATGCAGGAAAATACCGAAAAACTGTTACTGAAAAATTTTCCGGAAATTAAAACGGTATTTGCCCGTACCGGTACGGCTGAGGTGGCCACCGATGTGATGCCACCGAATATTTCCGATGGCTATATCATGTTGAAACCGCATGAAGAATGGCCTGATCCGAAAGAGACCATTGATGAGCTGAGAACTCGAATGGTCGCTTATCTTGCCACACTACCGGGAAATAACAGCGAGTTTTCTCAGCCCATTGAACTGCGTTTTAATGAGCTGATTTCCGGAGTGCGTAGTGATGTCGGAGTGAAGGTTTTTGGTGATGATATGCAGCTGCTTAATAGCGAAGCTGAAAAAATCGCCAAAATTATTCAGCAGATCGCAGGCAGTAGCGCAGTGCAAGTGGAGCAAACCTCAGGTCTGCCTTTACTCAATATTGAAATTGATAAAGCTCTGGCTGCCCAATATGGACTCAGTGTCAGATCTATTCAGGATGTGGTGGCTGCCAGTATTGGCGGGCGCAGTGTCGGAGAGATTCTGGAAGGAGACCGCCGTTTTGATTTTGTCATCCGCCTGAGTGATCAGGAGCGTAATGTCGCAGCTGTTGCGCAATTGCCCTTACAACTTGCCAATGGGGGCAGTATTGTGCTCTCTGATATTGCACAGGTTTCGACCATTGAAGGCATTAATCAGGTCAGTCGGGAAAATGGTAAACGTCGAATTGTGGTCACAACAAATGTTGAAGGCCGTGATTTAGGTTCTTTTGTCTCTGAGCTGCAAGCCCGGCTCAAAGAATACAATTTGCCCAGCGGTTACTGGATTGAATATGGTGGACAGTTTGAAAATCTGGCTTCAGCCAAGGCCCGAATGCAAATCGTAATTCCATTGGCCTTAATTACGATTTTTATTTTACTTATGGCCGTCTTTCACAACGTCAGGGAAAGTCTGCTGGTGTTTACCGGTGTTCCATTTGCTCTGACAGGCGGCGTACTGTTTTTATGGCTGCGCGATATTCCCCTTTCAATGTCAGCAGGAATTGGCTTTATTGCCCTCTCTGGGGTTGCAGTGTTGAATGGGCTGGTCATGTTGACCTTTATCAAGGAATTAAGAGATCAATATTCCTTGCATGAAGCGGTATGGCAGGGGGCAATCTTAAGGCTCAGACCAGTACTGATGACTGCCTGTGTTGCCTCACTGGGTTTTGTGCCGATGGCACTGGCTACCGGTACAGGGGCCGAAGTACAAAGACCGCTAGCGACAGTGGTGATTGGCGGAATTATTTCCTCTACTTTACTGACATTGGTGTTGTTACCGGTACTGTATCGCTGGATGAATCATTCCAGACAAAATCGTGATGCCTGATGACCAGTCTATGAAAAAATGAAATCACCATACTCAGGATGATTCTAGAATTGTCCTGAGTCTTCTATTTTACTGTGTGCTGCCCTAAGCAGAATGGCTGTTCATGTCCTGTACCTCGTTAGGTAATATATCTATTTAGCGATGTCTGGATATTTCATTTCAGATGAATAACTTGTTTTATAAAAAGATCAGGCTTGGATTGAGGTTTTCTGTGGCGAATCAGTATGGTCCTTGGGTAAATTTCAGCACATATTTAATATGGATGTAGGGATAACCCTGAATAGGGATTAGTGTGATCATGCGATAGCTGCTGTTTAAAACAGGAGAGATTTTATTAAAACTATCATCCCATTACTTGAGGTGAGAAAAATTCATTGATTTTATATTAAGATGATTTAAATTAAGCCAGATCGGAAGGGCTCAGTTATTTCCGGAATGGAATAAGCCATTTTTATATTTTGGGTATTACGCATGCTAGAACTACGACATTTAAAAACACTGACCGCTTTACGAGAGCATGGCTCGCTCGTCGCAGCAGCGGGGGACCTGTGCCTAACCCC
>NZ_SMTB01000133.1:0-4659 GCF_006864105.1 Acinetobacter sp. RF14B
TTGCGAGATTAAAACATTTCCGTGCTATTGCTACCCGATTTGATAAGCTTGCACGAAATTATCAGTCTATGATTTACATTGCTTGCATGTTTATTTGGTGTAAAGCCAAATGAGGACACGCCCTAGTCAGCCAGATACTTTTTTTGCGAGTGCCTGGCGCCAAAGCTCGACCATTTGCTTCTGCCATTTAATAACAGATCATGGACTTCAGCCTTGATGCAACTTCAGTTCCTAAACTGACCGGATGCTAACCCCTTTTCGATACCAGAACTAGCTTAGCTTTGAGAGCGTTTGACTGATTTACCCCCCTAGGTCTGCGCAAAATAGGCCGTGCTTGAGCGACAGAGAAGCTGATGACATTGAGACCTACTGGCTGTTGGCCGTAGTCGAGAGTTCATCTCCATTTTCCGGTGTTCTTTTGAATGAAAATGAAAATGCGATTTCTTGCTGGTTATCCTGGAAATAAAATGATGACCAGCAGTCAATAGCTGCAATAAAAAAGCCACTTAAAGTGACTTTTTGCAAACAATGGAGCTACGCTGATAATTATAAAAAGCCTGCCGTGCGTCCGGTAAATCATCCACTGAGGCCGGTTCATAACCGTGTTCCAGAAACCAGTGGGCTGTACGGGTGGTCAGAATAAACAGCTGCTGGATTCCGAGGGCTTTGGCTTTACCTTCCAGATAATGCAGGATCTGACTGCCCCGGTTGGATTGCCGGTACGCTGGATCTACCGCGACACAGGCAATTTCTGCAGAACGTAATTCATTGCCTGTGGTCGGAATCGGATACAGGGCTGCACAGGCCAGAATCATGCCATCCCGTTCAATCACGGCAAACTGTCCAATTTCATTTTCCAGACGTTCGCGGGAACGGTAAACCAGAATCCCTTCTTCTTCTAGGGGGCGTAGCAGGCGAATCAGACCACCAACATCCTGAATATTGGCCATCCGAACCTCTTCATAATGTGCATCGGTAATCATGGTGCCCGAGCCATCCCGGGTAAACAGTTCTTCCAACAGGGCACCATCATAACTATAGGAAATCAGATGGACACGCTTGACCCCATTTCTGGAAGCTTCCTGTGCGGCTTTTAATTGCAGCACCATGGCCATATTTTGTTCATCCTGACTGGCCGGAACAAGATAATCATCTAGCTGCTGCGGGGTGACTTCACGTTTCAGCTGACCCTGGCTATCGAGCAGACCATGCTGTTTCCCCAAAATAATCAGTTTGTCCGCCTTTAAACGGATAGCAGTGTTAGTGGCGACTTCTTCAGCCAGCAGATTAAAGACCTCGCCTGTGGTGGAATAACCGGTTGGGCCTAGAATCACAATATTATGATTATCCAGATGGCGTTGCAGGGCATCAGTATCGATGGCACGGACTTCACCGGTCAACTGAAAATCGACCCCTTCACGAATACCATAGGGCTTGGCGGTCACAAAGTTACCTGACACCGTGTCAATCCGGGCACCATACATAGGCGAGTTGGCCAGACCCATCGACAATAGAGCTTCAATCTGTAAACGGATCGACCCCACCGCATTCAGGACACAATTTAAGGATTCGCGGGTAGTGACCCGGCGCTGCTGATAAAAAGGTGTATGCAGGCCACAGCTGGCCAGATTCTGGTTAATCTGTGAACGTGCACCATGTACCAGAATCAGACGGATACCCAAAGAGTGTAAGAGGGCAATATCATGAATAATATGCTGGAAATTTTTATCCAGAACTGCTTCGCCATCAAACATGATCACAAAGGTCTTGTTACGATGGGCATTGATATAAGGCGCAGAATGGCGAAACCAGTGCACATATTGCAATGTGGTACTTTGCGAAGTGTCTGCTGAGTTCATGCCCGGGCCTATTTCAATATACAATTCTCTTTGATTCTAATGAAAAAAAAATGAAGTGGAAGTAGAGAGACAAAAAAACACCTGAAGCCGGGCTTCAGGTGTCTGCAAGACGAGCAGAAAATGGAGCGCGTTTAGCCAATAATTCGGACGATTTTGTTATTGCGTTCGTTCACCAGTACATAGTCATTATTTACTTTGTACCATTGCTGGTAACGGCCGGTATTAGGCAGACGGCGTGCTTCACGGTCGCTGATCTGGAAACGTTTTGAATCGTATTGACGTGGCAGGGTTTGACCTACACGCCAGTCACGGCTCGGGTTGACCATACGGTTATGGTGACGGCGATCATCCTGCCATTTTCTATGGTCTTTTGAATTCCAGTGCGGTGCCGGTTTAGACGGCTGCGAATGGTAAGGTGAATCATAATGGGATGGTGCTGCCATTGCAGAAGTTGCAACCAGAGCACTAAGGGATAACGCGAGGGTAGTTAAAACTTTTTTCATGGCTTTTACCTAAAGAATTTATATCTGTTTTCGATGAAGTTAAATTAACGAATAAGTGGATAGAAAGCGTGAGACTCATTGAGTGAAATTGTTAAATTGATGAAGAAATTTAGAAGAAAAACAGATAAAAAACCGGCAAACCTTACAGCCCCTCAAAATATAAGCCCAATCAAATAAAAAAATCCCAACAGGGTTGGGATTTTTAGAAGATTAGTAGGCTATCTTCGATCAGTCAGTAATGATCCGGATAATACTGTTGGTTTCAGAATTTACCAAAATATAATCGTCATTTACCTTGTACCATTGTTGCTTGCGGTCCGGTTTGGGCAGGCTATGATTTTTGTATTCAACTTTATAACCATTACCTCGATAATGCTGCGGCATCACATAACCCGGTTGCCAGCGTAATTGCTGCAGGCGTTGTACGCCACGCTCTTCACGCATACGGCGTTTATCATACTGTTCATGCTTATCTTGACGCGCCTTTTTGCCATGGCCGCGTGATTCTGTCCGTGGTTCATCATCAAAATGAGGGGCTGCATGGGCAATATTGGTCAGCATGAATGTACAGCAGGAGATCGCGAACGCTACCAAAACCTTTTTCATGTTGAACCCTCACTTAATTTGTTCATTTTCTATAGTGACTAATGTACGGAAAAATTGCAGAGAAACTGTGAAGACCAGGCAGATGTTTTATAACAAATGCTGAGAAATTATGATCATGCCGTGATTTTGCTTCATATTAGAATAGCTTATAGTTGTCTGGTAGCTCAGATATTCACACCCTAACATCTCCTCTGGAACAAGGCAAATGCGCATAGATCTACTCCTTCTATCTGCTGATTCAACCCAGTAAAATCTAGCCAGGGGACTTCGATTTCGCTGTATTTAATTCATTGAGCTGATCAGTTCCATTGTTGGCTTAAACCTTGCAGAAACTGCACTGCTTCCGCAATCGACTCGGCCTGTCTTGTATCTTCTAGCGCCACAATCAAGGCGTCAGATAGTTGTAAGCTTTCAATATGACGAATCATCTCGATCTTCGATTTTGGATCTTTCATCTGCTTTGATCTCTTAACTAATTTTCAATAAAAACAGTGTATAAGGTCTATAATTATTTGTAAAACCATTTAAATTTATAAAATTAATTTAAAAATACGATTTATAGATAATGAAAATAGGAAAGCAAAAAAAGAGTCCTTATCGGGATAAGTACTCTTGTGTTAACTCAGGGTTGATCCGGCTCAATAGGCATAGTTTAAATCGGTATAATCATTCAGAGATTTCTGAATATGGGCCTGAATAAAAGTCCGTACATCTTCCGCCGTCATGGCCTTGCCCTGATTGCTGATCACATGCTCAATGTCCGGTTGACCTTCAATTTTAATGCGGTACACAAAATGCTTGGCCACCTGATAACGCTCCTCCTGTTTTTCGAGGCCAGTGACGTAATGATAAGAATGTTCAAAATTCAGATCGGTATGCGAGAACACAAACTGGTCGAACAGTTTCAGCTTTTGGCCGTTTTGGAGCGCCTGAATATCGTCAACAATACTGGCTTCAAACTTCATGCCATATTTGGCAGAAATTGGCTGCTGGTCAATCAGGAGAGTGACCATGCCATCTTCCAGGGGGGTCACGGTAATATTGCTTAAGTCAGTCATGGAATACTCACATCAGAATCTGTTCGGCCTAGTATAGGGGAATTTGCAGCAAATCGGCGTCAGGATACTGCTCAGAAGATCGGGTGTTCCGGATCGACTTCCTGTTGTAGGGCAAGGTTTGGGTAGAAATATGATGCAAGTTTCGACTTAATTTGAAAAAACAGGTCAGAGGAGGATGCTGCCAGACCGGTCAATAAGATAATCGCCCGAATGTGGGGGAGCTTAAATTAAGCTCAGAAGCAGGCTAAGTTTAAATACTCATCTTAGAATAAAAAAAGCCAATGCAGGCATTGGCTTCTCAGAAAATAGCTATTCCTGCTCAGTCCTGGGCATCAATGCTTTGACCGTTCATGTGCAAGCTGTCATCACCCATCAGATACAGATAGGCCGGCATGATAGAGTCCGGTGTAGGTAAGGTCTTCGGATCTTCATACGGGTAGGCTTTGGCGCGCATTGCAGTGCGGGTTGCTCCCGGGTTGATGCAGTTATAGCGGATATTGGGATGAACCTGTTCCTTGGCAAATAGCTGGCTGACCGCTTCAATGGCAATCTTGGAGACTGAATAAGCGCCCCAGCGTTCACGTGCCTCACGTCCCACTCCTGAACTGGCAAAGACCACAGAAGCATGTTCGG
>NZ_SMTB01000134.1:0-4639 GCF_006864105.1 Acinetobacter sp. RF14B
TAAGCGTCCGCTTTTTTGCTGTTCTTCGCCATGATATATAAGGTTTTCTTGTCTTCGCTCTCGTGTAATGTCACCTTCCGCAAGATTTGTTTTTCTAGAGGTGTCTGCTCTACTTTGAGATTGATTTCGGCTAATTCCTGCTGCTTGTTCTGGATTTGCTTCGCTAACCACCAATTGACGCCAAGAAAGACTAGAAACACTGTAATCAAGATGCCCAGAATTGCTCCCGTGAGAATATTCAAACGCAAAGCGTTTCTGATTTTCGGCTGCTGGTCTTTGATGGTTTGAAGGTTTGACCTTAAAATTTTCTCTGTTTCCTTGCTGCTTGCTCTCAATAAGGCGTTGTAACTTTCCAAGTGCTGTTTCGTAACGCTCTCGGCTTGTTCTTTGATAATCCTGTCCTGCTCGGCGGTGTTCTTCTGCAAATTGCTTATCAAATTGTCGATTTTCATAAATTACGCCTTCTAAACGAATATTTCGCTTGCTGTCAGGATTCTTAATACTGATTGATCTATCTGTTTCTCTAGCAATCTCAAAACCTGCACCCTTGAGGGTTTTAACTACATCCTGCCTATTTTGAATATTGCCGTTGCTAATTTGCTCAGCAATTGCAGTCCCGATTTGCTCTTTAATTTCTTTAACGCTTTGCGGTAGGTTTTGGCTATTCAAAGTTTTAACCGCTTGAGCTTTCTCTGGTGCGTGGGGATCTGTTAAACCATGCTCAAAATTAGTGACTTGCTTCCAGTTTTCTACAAGTGGGCGGTCAGCTTGATCAAAATAAGGTTGTAATCTTTTTCCTGTACTTAATTCCACGTTTGGAATAATGAAATTAAGTTCTAAACGCCCTTTATCAGTGTGTTCTATCCAAGTAATGTCGTATTGATCGCGCTCTAAACCTGCAAGTAATGTTTCTTCAAAGCTCTGCATGATGGCTTCTTTTTGCTGTTCTTCGAGGTTTAACTCTTCAAATGAAAGTACTCCAACCGTATAGCGATTCTGAAAGTCCAGGTTATCTGCCAATCGTTGGGTTAACTCAGGATCTCCACTCAGTAAAACCGCACCTGGTCTATCTCGATCTTTGCCAAGTAAGTAGTCAATTGTTGCACCTGCACTACCTCCCCCTTTATTTCCCAAGAATTTAACGATCATAATTAGCCAAGATTCCTTGCAATTGTTCTCGAATAACTGCCAACTCTGCGAAAGCTCTAATTTTTTCTAAATCAGATTCCACAGTATTTGCTTGTCTAGCAATCTGATTTAGATTTCCCCCAATGCGTCCTAATGCCGCTAAGAGTTGAGGATCTGCCACTTTATAGTTTCTTTTTTTATTCGGTTTCTCATTTAGGCAAGTATTCCTAATCCAAGTCGCAAGTTCTCCTCCTGTCATTCGTTCAAGTAAGGCTTGATGTTCAGCTTCGGTCAAACGGACTTTGATCTCTTTTTGTCTTTTGATGATTTCTTTCTTCGTCATGACTAAATCTACTTCATGGATAGGATCGGCTTTTTTTGTGAGGACAAATTGCTAAATGAAGGCAATTTACCGCAACACAAAAAGGCGAAAGAGGGTCAAGGGATTCTTCCCTTGCAAGGCACAAAAGGCAATCTAACGAAAACTTAATTTTTTGTATAGAGTACCCTTTGTGTGTCCTTGCCCTTTTTTAAAAAAAAATATTATATAAAGTAATTATTTCTAAATAAAATCTGATAAAATCAGCTAATTTTTTTAATTAAGTATTTAATTATGAATAAATTTTTATTAGCAACTTTAATATATTTAGGAACAACAAGTGCATTTGCATCTAACTGTTCAATTAATTACGTAGCTAACGAACAACTAGCAACAAAAATTAAAGAAAATGGTTTTCAGTTTAAGGATTACCAAAAGCTATGCCAAATATTAGATAAAAATGATGCTGGTATCAAAATTTCATCAATTAGCCAAATAAGCCCATATCAAACAACAAGTTCTGTACGAGTAGGTTTATATTTAAGACCAGAGAAATACAAAGGAATGACAAGCTCAGGGAAAAACCGAATAGGATATGAAGAAAAAAGAACATCTAACGCAGAAGAAGAAAATACATATAACGTAACGATGACATTACTAGAAGACCTAGCCCAAGATGATAATTACAGAAATAAAATGCTAATAGAGTTAAACGAAATGAAAAGGGCAACAAAATAAAAGAACCTAGAAATCAGCTGATATCTGATTTAGGCTTGTTTAGTCTCAAAAAAAGAGAGTTTATAAACTCTCTTTTTTTCTTCTAAAATATGTAGCCCTACTAATCCCCATTTCTTTCCATGGTTCGCCTAACCCAGGTCTACCGCCTGATTTAGACTTCTTACCGCCTATAGCACCTTTTCTACTTTGGCGATCTATAAACTCTTGATAACAGTAAGCGTCTTTTTTCCAACAATACGTAGCAATACTTTTCGCAGTAGCTTTAATTTCTGAATACGGCAATGCCTCTAAAAATGCCTCATTTACGCTTAAACACTGTTTAGTGACTTCTTCTAGCCAGGTACTATAAATACCACCTCGATGCGCTCTTACAGCCGTATATGCCCATTTACGCACGGTATCAAATAGTGTGCAGTTGCGTCCAAGTCCTGAAACCTCTTGTTTCTTGCTTAGTTTCTTAGGTAAATCGACAAAATCAGCCAAATAATCGAGCGTATAAGCTTGTTCACTCCAAAAAGTGACACGCCAATCTTTATGAAATGGATTCTTCGTAATGAGATGACTATAGCCAACATCTGCCCCAAGTTTATTGGCAAGTCCTGCTTGAACCTTTGAGGCATAGGCTATTGCTTTTTGACTACCAAACTCACTGGTACACAGTGGAATTTCTAATTTATAGCAAATATGAGCATGACCATTTTTTAAGGTCTGTGCTGTCCAATAGGGCATTGGCAAATTTTCGTCATGCCATGCCATGACAGCATCTGAACGATCTATATCAAAAAAGAAGTAATGAAGCATACAAGGCTGATTACCCTGTATGTACTGCATATTGATTGCCGTTTTTTTCGGTCTTATTTGTAAGCCATACAATAAATCATCTGCACAGTATGGTTTATGAGCAAGATTTTCAAAAAAATCGCTTAATTGAGCGTTATTCACCTTTTGCAACGTCCTGTATGTTGCAAATGCTCAAAACATCAGTAAAATACAAGTATCGAATTTGCGTTTACTGATGCTTTAAGTATTTGTTAAACAATGAGAAAAAAGTAGGTTTGCCGACCTGCTTTTTTTTCGCCTGAAAGAAAATCTAACACAACTTTACTAGCTTTAAAAGTTATTGATTTTCTTAATTTTATAGCCGTTTTTTTGCTAATATACGGCATATAATCTAATTAAATATTTCTCGAAGTATGCAAGATTCTTAAAATAAAAACTCGCTTGGCTTCCTCATCAATTTGAATAATTGCACGGTATGGACTGTCAGAAATAAGCATTTCTCTTGTTCCTAAACTGCCCTTTCTTTTGGTGCGTTTTGGTGAGAAATATAGGGTTTCTAGCTGCTCAGTAATTTTTAAATACATCTTTTCTGCTAGCTTTTCTCCCCATGTTTCTATGCCATACGCCAAAATTTCAATTAAGTCCTGTTCTGCTTGTGGCAAGTAAGAAACTTCATAGGTCATCTTTTACGGCTCGCTACCAAGTCTCGCGCTTTTTGCATTGCAGTAGCATGTACTGACTTCATTTCTTTCGTATCAGATGGATGTGATTTCAAAGCGTTTAACGCTTCTGTAATTTTCTCTTTTTCCCAATCTTCATAGTCATCATCTTGGACATCAAAAAGGCTTTCTAAGTGGGTGCCTTTAACGTCTTTTAATGACAAGAAAACACCAACAGGGCGCTTATTCTTTGTCACTAATACAGGCTCTCGCTGCATAGTATCTAGTAATTCACCAAAGCGTGATTTTGCATCTTTCGCTGTAATAACTTGCATTTTAAAACCTCATAAAAGTAGGCGTTTTGTCTATTTTAGACTTTTATCAAAAGTAGTCTAGCGTAATTTATTAAACTTAACGCTCAATACCTCTACTTGCTTTCCTGTTAGCCTGTTTTTCTTTCATTTGTTGATTAAGTTGCTGTTCACTTCTCTTAATTTGCTGTTCAGATTGTTTAATTGCTGATTTTGACTGGCTAATTCCTCGTTCTGACTTCTCAATACTTGATTCTGAATGCTCAAGGTTTCGATCTGCTCGCTCTGATTTTGATTTATAGCGTTTAGCTCTTTCAATTGCTTCTCTAACGAGTTCAATAAGTCTTTGTAGCGATTCATAAAGTCGTTTGGCATTATCTTGTTCCGCTTGATTAAGATTACTCTGTTTTACGTCCTGCTTTGCTTCTTTTGAGGTGGCTAAGTTTTCAAATAAACTTCCGCTATCCATCAAAAACTCCTTTCCATCATTTGACTGGTTAAATGGATTTTCAAAAGGAGTTTTAAAGTTAGATTCTATTTTTCCAATTTCAGTACCATTTGACTGGATGTGGTTTCGTAAGCGTCCGCTTTTTTGCTGTTCTTCGCCATGATATATAAGGTTTTCTTGTCTTCGCTCTCGTGTAATGTCACCTTCCGCAAGATTTGTTTTTCTAGAGGTGTCTGCTCTACTTTGAGATTGATTT
>NZ_SMTB01000135.1:0-4615 GCF_006864105.1 Acinetobacter sp. RF14B
CGGTAGAGATCCCCATGGTCAGCAGTGCTGCAACCAGGGTAGCCTTACGTCCAATCCGGTCGCCCAGATGGCCAAAAAGTGCTGCCCCAATCGGGCGGGCAATAAAGGCAATTGCAAAAGTCGCCAGCGATTGAATCGTGGCAGTCATTGGATCTGTACTTGCCGGGAAAAACAGATAGGGGAAAATAATAACAGCAGCTGTGGCATAAATATAAAAATCGAAGAACTCGATTGTGGTGCCCACCAAGCTTGCCGTTAAAACACGAAATTTTGAATTGGTCGCTGTCGTTTCTATGGCAGCGATAGTTTCTGGAGACGCCATGAATAACCTTACACTTACTAAAAATAAAAAATTAGTTTTAAAAGCGTAATCTTTTTAAAAAAGGCGTAATTTTTTAAAAAAACAACTGCAATCTTCTCGTTTCTGCTCGCTCAGGGTCACTGAAATGGAGAAAGAAGAAGATTAAATCACGTACAGATAGATAGACAGAAAGTGTGATCCTGCCCCTATCAATACAAAAATATGCCAGATAGCGTGAGCATATCTTACCCTTTTTAGAGCATAAAACAATGCACCTACGGTATAAGCCAATCCCCCAATGATCAGGAGGGTTAAAGATTGAGCACTCAGATACTGCTGCATATCATCAATGACCAGAACAGCCAGCCAGCCCATGAGCAAGTAGGCGATCAGAGAAAGCTTCTGGAAACGATGAATGAAAATAAACTTGAACAGTGTACCGAGTGCAGCAATGATCCATAAGGCAATCAATAAATATTGGGCTTTGGCCGTGGGAATGGCAATCGACAGAAAGGGGGTATAGGTACCGGCAATCAGATAGTAAATTGCTGTATGGTCGACTTTTTTATAAAAATAACGACGGTCTGCCGAGGTCGACATATGGTAGAGCATGGAAGCGGAAAATAATAACACCATACTGAGTGCATAGACCCATAGTCCGATCCAGGGGCCTGTACTTAAATAAGACCCTTTAACAATCAAAAGAATACCAGCAATAATAGCCAGCAGTGCACCCAGGCCGTGACTGATATAATTAATCCTTTCTTCAGCCTGATCATAGTCTTCTGAAATGAGGGGCGCTTTTTGCATGGTCATCATTCTAATTTAAATATACATTTGTATAGTAATTCAATTTTGCTTTTAGGTTAAGAAGAATTAAACTTGAACAGTAATTTATATCAGGTTTTTCTTATGTCGACATCGACTTCTCTTTCGGTTCAGGAACAGCAATTTCTGGAGGCTTTCCAGCAAGCTGTTGAAACTGATCATTTTGATCGTCTGATTTTGAGCCAGTATAAAGGTGAGCTGGAACAGTTAGAGAAAATGATGTTCAGGGTGATTGCACTGAATGAGCAGAAGGTGTTGAGCTGTCTGTATCGCTATCAAACTCAGGATATCACCAAAAACTATCCTTTGACTGATGCCTTGGCTCAGGTAACAGATGCACTGGCCAGTTGCAAGCAGGCGAATTTATTAACCGATCAGGAAGAGTTACAGCTGAAAAAAAACAAGAAAAAAGCCATGCTGACCCGCAGCAAAACCCAGTCAGGCCCTGCAAAAGTCAACCACGGGCAAGGCCATGACCGGATTAAGCAGCGCTATGTTGATCAGGACAGTCCATTTTTGCAGTATTTGGGGATTACTGATCAGAATGAACAGATCATTCCAAGTATGGCGCGCAAATGGAAACAGATTAATAAACTTGTCGAAATTTTTTCCGGTGCATTGGCGCAAATCAAGGTGTCCGAGCATGGCTTGAGGGTGGTGGACTTTGGTTCTGGCAAAGGCTATTTAACCTGTGCGTTATATGCCTATATGCAAAAATATGGCCAGACCCCGTACGTGACTGGAGTAGAACTTAATCCGAAAATGGTCGAGTTCTGCCAAAGTGTTGCGCAGCAGTCTGGTTTTAATCAGCTGGATTTCTTTCAGGGCGATGTGAGAACGTATGCACCAGAACATCTGGATGTCATGATTGCCCTGCATGCTTGTGATGTGGCGACGGATTTTGCTATTCATAGTGGCATTCGCCTGAATGCCCAGATCATTATGTGTGCACCTTGCTGTCATAAAGAATTAAGGCCCCAGCTGCAGGCGCCGCAGGTCTTGAGCCCAATGCTGCAATTCGGGATTCATGCCGGACAGCAGGCGGAAATGTTGACGGATACCATTCGTGCGCTTTTGCTAAAAGCCTATGGTTATGAGACCAAAGTCTTTGAATTTGTGGCGCTGGAACATACCAGTAAAAATAAAATGATTCTGGCTACCAAACGCAAAGATTATACGCAACCGGATCAGGCTGTGCTGGCTCAAATACAGGCCTTAAAAGAGATGTACGGTATTCAGAAACATTCACTGGAATTGTTGTTAAATAATCAGTGGGATCAGCAAGGGATTGGCTCGAAATGCTAGACAATCATAAGCTTCGTATTGCCTCTGGTATCTGGGACGATTTAGCCCCCGATGCCAAGGCAATTCGTGAAGCTGTGTTTATTCAGGAGCAGCACATTGCCCCGGAAGATGAATGGGATGCAGAAGATCCACTAGCGGTGCATTTTATTGCTTATTTACAGGAACAGCCCGTTGCAACGGCACGTTTACTGGCAAATCATAGTATTGGTCGGGTGGCCGTCATGCAGTCCGCACGTGGATTAGGCATCGGGCAACAGATCATGCAGGCCATAATTGCTCAGGCCAAAGCTGAACAGCGTGAATATGTCAAGCTTTCTTCCCAAGTACATGCGCTGGGATTTTATCAAGGCTTAGGTTTTGTCGTACAAGGGGAAGAATATCTGGATTGTGGAATTCCGCATATCGATATGTATTTAAAACTAAGTGATTAAAACTCAAATAAAAAAGCAAGGAAGAACCTTGCTTTTTTTTGAATATCTTGATTTTACTGCCCATGCCCTGCGTCATGTTCCTGCTGAACATTTTCTTGCACTGATGGGTCCTGCAGGACGTTGGCTCCAGCTGCCTGGCGCGCTTCACGGTCTGCCTGAGCTTTGGCCAGAGCTTCTTGCGACATCACCGGTGCATTCTTAAAAGCATGTTGCTGGGTATTCTGCTTGTTTTGCTGGCTTGGCATGTAATCTGGTTCATTACTGACTGCAAGCCAGAAAAAGAGCATGAAGAATCCACTCAAGATGCAGAAAATAATTAATGCTTTCCAGCCCCAAGGTGATTTTTCAGGTGAACTGTGATCAGTCATGTGCAAGTCCCTGTAGTGGATGTTTAACTTGTGTAACTTTATAACATAAATTGAATAAAAACGAATCAAAATCTCTGTGAAAGAGATGATTTCAGCTGACTTGTATGATTTTAACCTGTCAAAAAAAGAGAAGTTCAAAACTTCCCTTTTACTGGCTGCCTATGCAAATGCTTTTGCCTGACTGGCATGTTGCTTTAATAACTGTGGCACTTTAAAGCGTTCACCATATTGCTGCTCCAGCACTTCAGCACGAGCAATGGCCTTATCTAGTCCATATTGGTTCAGGAACTGTACAGCGCCTCCTGTCCAGGCTGCAAAGCCAATACCAAAGATCGAACCGATATTGGCATCCACCACCGATTCAAGCATACCTTCTTCCAGACAGCGCACGGTATCCAGCGCTTGTACAAACAGAAAACGGTCAATCATTTCCTGTTCGGTGATCTGAGTATCTTTTTGCCAGTGACTGAGGCCCGACCAAAGCTGCTTTTTACCGCCTTCAGGATAGTCATAGAAACCGGCACCGGCTGCTTTACCTTTACGGTTAAATTCATGAATCATCCGATGAATCACTTCATCCGCTGCCGAGCTTGGTCGCTCCTTACCTTGAGCCGCCATTGCCTTATAGGTTTCTGTGGCTACATGCTCTGAAAGCGTCAGAGAAACTTCATCCTGAATTGCTAGCGGTCCGACAGGCATACCAGCTTTAAGTGCCGCCATTTCAATACGCGCGGGATGAACCCCTTCTGCCAGCAGACGTAAACCTTCCTGAACGAAGGTGCCAAAGACACGGCTGGTAAAGAAGCCACGGCTATCATTCACCACAATCGGTAATTTACCAATCTGCTGCACAAAGTCAAAAGCTTTGGCCAAAGTTTCAGGCGAGGTGTTGTGTCCTTTAATAATTTCTACTAGCTGCATTTTATCCACCGGACTAAAAAAATGCAGACCGATAAAATTCGCCTGATTTTGCGATGCCTGAGCCAGGTCACTAATTGGCAAGGTCGAGGTATTAGATGCCATCACGCCATTTTCAGATAAAAAGGCTTCAGCTTCCTGAATCACACGAGTTTTGAGTTCCTGATTTTCAAAAACAGCTTCAATGATGAGATCACAACCCGCCAAATCTTCAGAACTTGCCGTGGCCTGAATCAAAGCTAAAATCCGGTCACGTTTGTCCGCAGTTAATCGGCCTTGGGATACTTTTTTATCTAGTAGTTTCTGACTGTAGGCTTTGCCTTTTTCAGCGGCTTCAAGCGATACATCTTTGAGTACCACCTGAATGCCTTTGCTGGCGGTGGCATAGCTAATTCCGGCGCCCATCATGCCTGCCCCCAGAATACCCACCTTGTTTGCCTGCCAGGGTGCCCAGCCTTTTGGAC
>NZ_SMTB01000136.1:0-4559 GCF_006864105.1 Acinetobacter sp. RF14B
CCTTCATCACGGATTTCACCGCCTGAACCGGTCGCAGCACCGGCAAATGGCGCAATCGCAGTCGGGTGGTTGTGTGTTTCCACTTTCATCAGAATATGAGCGGCCTGGCTCTTATATTTATAAACGTGCTGGCCGTTATCTTCCTTGGTTGGATAGAAACGTTGCGTATCAGAACCTACAATCACTGAGGCATTGTCTTTATAAGCAGACAATACATCTGTTGGTGATTCTTTATAGGTGTTCTTGATCATCTGGAACAGTGACAAAGGCTGAACTTCACCATCAATGGTCCATTCTGAACCGAAGATTTTGTGACGGCAATGCTCAGAGTTTGCCTGTGCAAACATCATCAGCTCAATATCGTTCGGGTTACGGCCCAGCTTGTTAAAGGCATCGGTTAAATAATCAATTTCTTCATCAGACAGTGCAAAACCGAATTCATTGTTCGCCTGAACTAACGCTGCCTTGCCCTGACCCAAAATATCAATCGAGTTCAAAGGTTTTGGTGCTGTTTCAGTAAACAGTGCCGCAGCATCTTCAATCGTATTAAACACGCTTTCCGTCATGCGGTCATGTAAAACCTGCAGTACTTCTTTAGAAAGCTCTTTTTCACCTTTTAAGGTAAATAAAACACCGCGTTCCAGACGATGAACTGGGGTATTACAGTTCTTGAAAATATCTGTCGCTTTTGATGACCATGGAGAAATGGTGCCTAATCGTGGTGTTACTAAAATCTGGATTTCATCACTTGTCGCTTGGTGTAAATCAAAAGATTGACCATCATTTAAAAGCTGCAAAGCGGATTGCTGTTGTTGCTCGTTGAGCGCTTGGTCAAAGAGGTAGACCCATTGACTTTCAATTGATTGAACAGAACTAATTGACGATAAACGTGAAAGTAGTTGAGTTTTCTTAAATGAAGAATGTGCAGGTGCACCGGCAACAATAAACATGCTGATTTTGGCTCCACGGGATGGTCGTAAACCATGCCACAATGTGACTTGAGAGAGCGCATATTCTACTGTGAAATAAGGAAATCGGCTAGATGGCAAATACGAAAACTACTGCTGAAATATTCTGTATTTTTGAAATATTGTTTTATTTTCAAGCAGGAAAATTGAATCGGGTCGCGTAGACTAACACAATTTGTTAAATAAAAATCAAAACCGATGAAGAATAATTTCATTTAATAAAATTGTATTATTTTTCAACAGCAAGACTACTTAAAATGCGTACAGCACTTATTCTTGAGCCGCTATAAAAACCTTATTAAGGAAAGGATAGGTTTAGGCTCAAGCTTTTCGAGATAGACTAAAAACACTCGGGTTCATTTTTTCAGCTCGTCTCTCTGTCCTGTCGGCGATTTTCCATACTGAAATAATTTTGTATCCCGCTATCTTCATTCCGGGCTCCAGCGTACGCGTCAAGACTCTGCCTCGCTGTGCTGTATTTTTGGTCCTACCGGGCATAGACAGTCATGTCGCCTGCTTCAATCGACTTCCAATAATATCGGACAGCCCAGATTATCCTGCTCACCTCTTTTAATATCTGGGCTGTATTTAAAGATACTTGAATCTCATATATAGGACCCTACCCTAGTTTTTAATAAAGATTGAGACTTAAAATGAATAGGGTTATTTTATTAAATACATTTTAGAGATATTAGGCCTGTTTTTATTGACATATTAACCCAGAATATTGATTCAAATATTCCTTAAACCCCTTACTCAAAAGAGTGAAATTAAACGCTAATCAATTGAAAATATAAAGCTTAAATTCAAACTGATTCTCAGCCTCTATTCTTATGTAAAAATTTAGTATATATAGGCAGTATGAGACATGAATTAATGTTAATTTCGTGGCCTATTATGAAAAAAATCACGACTCATAATAGAGAAAATCGGGAATATTAAAATTTTGTTACTTTTTTATTTCCTGTCTATTATCAATCTTTATTCTATTTAAAAACCCTGCAATAAATGGCTGTAATTCCTATAAAAATATACCACTTACAGGTCCACATATTAGAAGATGTCGAAATCGAAAATAGCCTCATATCAGCAAAGAATCTGCATAATTAAGGACTTCATCATTAAATTTGATGATTTTATGTTAACCTCTACGCCAATTGTTGAGGAAATGTCCACATTCAGGACGCATAAACAACCATCCTCTTTTCCGCTGCAGATATGCATATCAAATTGATATTCAGACACTGGTTTTTTTATTTTCTGTAGCTTCACTGCTCTGTCTAATCTAGAGCCTTAATCTGTTGCCAATGATTTAATTTTCAAAAACAAAAGGTGACCCGCTTAAGGAGTATATATGTTTCAATTCACTAGTACAGCAACTGTACTATTGATGGTGCTTTTCTATGGCATCACCTTTCTATTGTCGTTACGCATTAAGCAAAAAAATGAAAATGTCGATGGATATATGGTCTCGAATGGCTCCATCGGCTTTGGAATGTCTGCGGCCAGTATGACCGCCACCTGGATCTGGGCCGCTTCATTTTATGCAGCAGCTTCGTCCGGATATAAATACGGTGTTTCCGGTGCCTTACACTATGGTTTGTGGGGTGCACTGATGATTTTATTTATCTATCCATTCGGCAAACGTTTCCGCGAACTGGCACCCAATGCGCACACTTTGGCAGAAATCATGCATGCGCGGCATGGCAACCAGAGCCAGATGATTCTGGCCGGCTCCAACATTGTCGGGAGCGTAATCAGCCTGATGGTAAACTTTACCGCAGCAGGTGCGCTGGTTGAAATTCTGTCTCCCCTCAGCTTTATCCATGGGGTCTTGATTACCGGATTTGGCGTCCTGTCCTATACTTTATGGTCAGGTTTCCGCTCCTCGGTATTTACCGACTTTGGTCAACTGGTTGCCATGATTGTGGCGGCAGTGATCATTATTCCAACGCTATTTTTTACTCTGGGCGGCCCGTCACTGTTCCAGACCGGCATGCATAATCTGCAACCGGAACAACTGGATTTCTTTTCGAAAACTGCATTTTTAGAACAAGGCGCACCATTTTTTGTGGCGGTACTGGCCTATGCAATTGGTAACCAGACCATTGCTCAACGCATGTTTGCAGTCCGTAAAGACCTGATCAAACCGAGTTTCATTACCGCAACCATTGGTTATGCAGCGATTGTCGTCGGTTTAGGAATGCTCGGATTATTGGCACTCTTTGCCGGAATTCAGCCGATTGATGGCAACCTGAACAACCTGATTCCACAAATGGCAGCGACGTATCTGTCTCCATTTATGGTGGCCTTACTCTTTTTCATGGTGATTGGCGCGCTTTCGTCAACGGCGGATTCGGACTTATCTGCCCTGTCTGCCATCGTAATGACCGACATTTATGGCAAACAGATTGCTAAAAATCGTCCTGATCCGAAGAAGATGCTGTTTATTGGCCGGATGACCATGATTGTAGCCACCATGCTCGGTATTTTAATTGCCACGCTTAAATTCGATATTCTGGCGATGCTGATTTTCGTCGGCGCGCTCTGGGGTGCCATTGTATTCCCGGTGATTGCCAGCCTGTACTGGGACAAGGTCAATGCTCGTGCCTTTAACTGGTCTGTCGGTATCGCATTTTTAAGCTTTCTGGTGGTTCGATTTGAATGGCTGCCGATTCAGGGCCTAATCGCACTTGGCTTTGAGCTTATGGCCACCCTCGGTATTGGTGTGGTACTGGGTCTGATGAGCTTTGGCTTCTTTGGCAAGAAAGTTGGCCTGGTGGTCGGCATTCTGGCCAGTATCGGTTTCCTTCCATGGACCATCGGCTTCCTGCGTGATTATGGCACGCTATTGAGTTCTCTGACCGCCTATGGCAGCAGCGCCATTGTCTGTACCGTCCTGACTTTAATGAATAGCAAAGAACGATTTGATTTTAAACAAATCAATAAGATGGTGATTGAATTTCACCAGGTATCTGAGAAAAGTAAATAAGGAGATTTCAGATGAGTAGTCAATTTATGACCCTATATGTACTTTTTTGGCCATTGGTGGCAACGATGATCCTGTTCGTCATTTGTATGGGAGTCTATAAAGACATCCAGGAAGCCAAGATCAGTGGTGAAGATTTGCTTTAGTACACCACTCTCATGAGACAAAAACAGGTCAATATGACCTGTTTTTTATGGCAACTGTTCAACTGAAATTTCCGCAGAGTTTTGTGTGTTCCGACAATTCATGTCGCAGCACCCTAGTGCTGTCGTCACTTTTTTGGCATGATGCACAGAGCAAAGAACTGAATAATGATAAATGACTCAAATGCGTTGGTTAGAACTGCTTTCCACAGTTCGGATTGGTAGTAAAAAGCAAAGTACTGAACTGGCCCGCAGCCCGTTCCATAAAGATTATGACCGGATTATTTTTTCCCAGAGCTTCCGGCAGCTGAACCGTAAAACGCAGGTTCACCCCCTGACCCAGCATGACGGGATTCACACCCGTTTAACCCATTCGCTGGAAGTGTCCTGTATTGGACGCTCGCTGGGAATGCTGGCAGCAGAGAAAATTAAAGACCGGCTGCCACCCTGGATTTCCCC
>NZ_SMTB01000137.1:0-4250 GCF_006864105.1 Acinetobacter sp. RF14B
GGGCGCAGGTGCAGGAAATACACCTCTTGAACTGTTCATTGCCGTTGCCAACCGTATGGGGATGGACACCGGGGTTGACCTGTTTAAAGTACAAGACGTGGCAGAAGATCTGGTAATTCCAATGATGCACAACCCGATCCGTGCAGACCGCGATGCGGCAACACTGGGCTATGCAGGCGTTTACTCATCATTCCTGTTGTTTGCGAAACGTGCGGAAGCCAAATATGGTGTATCTGCACGCGAAATTCTGCTGGAACTGGGCCGCCGTGGCACAGTCGGTGGTCAGGAAGACATGATTGAAGATCTGGCATTGACCATGTCCAAAGCCAAAGAAGCCGAAGCTTAATGTGTTTTTAACTGTTTAGCCTTTAAACCGCTGCGCAGTTATTTTCAGATCAACGTCCGATGTAGGTCATCGGGCGTTTTGTATTTTAAGAAGAGGAGCGCGAAGTAGAAGCGTTACTTGCTTAAATTTAAATTATAGCTAAAGCATATTGGTTTATAGCTGAAGTATATTAATATAATCAATTGCTTAGAAGAATTAATATGGGGATTTAAACTTAAAAGCGCTTAATTTTCTTGTTTTATATTTAAAAAACTAAAATTTTGTTAAAAATAAATGACAGAACAAGGGTTTAGAAAAAACCCCACGAATATCGAGCAAAATATCTTATTGTTTAAAGCTCTTAACCTGAGCGGAGGGCGAGTCAGGAAAAAACAAAAATAGGGTGCATGACTTAAATCTTAATACTCTGGTCGGATTCCGTTTCTGGCCATTGTTCAGCATGATGGCGCCCTAGCTTTATTTGATTATTGGGAATAAGTCATGCGTCGTCAAAATTTATGGATAGCAATGCTGGCTGCAACAGCAACTTTAGGAACCACTGCAACTCAGGCAGATTTTATTGACGACAGTCAGGTCCAGCTCAAATTTAAAAACTTTTACCTAGATCGCCAGATTAAAGACGATTCCGCTAAAAACTGGGGTTCGTGGTCTCAGGGGGTGATGCTGGATGCCAAATCTGGCTATCACGATATTGGTAGCGGTATTCAGGTTGGTGCAGACCTGTTGGTGCAGCATGCCTTTAAGCTGAATGGCCGTGACAGAAATCCAGACTTTATTTTGCCGCATGATGGTAAAGAGTCGAAAGACAATTTTGGTAAAGTCGGTGCCACCTTAAAAGCCAAAGTATCGCAAACTGAATTGAAAGTGGGTGAATTATTGCCAGTTTCTCCAGTTTTGGTGTTTGATCCATCGCGTCAGTTACTTACCACGTTTAGCGGTGCATGGTTAGAATCTAAAGACCTGAAAAATACCAAGTTAACGCTGGCCTATATTGACGGCATTAACAACCGTTATGACAACCAGTTTCGTGACCTCAGCAAATTTGCGCCACCTGCCTATGACAATGGTGCAACATCTGACGGAATGTGGCTTGCAGGATTAGACTATCAATTCACTCAGGAATTGGGTGCAAGCTATTGGTACGCAGATGTACAAGACATCTATCAGCAACATTTTGTAGGTTTAAACCATACTGCTGCTTTAGGTGAAAAAAGCAAACTGACCAGCCATGTACGTTACTTCGATAACTCGGATTCAGGTAACAAACTCTATGGTGAGATTGATAACCAGGCTTTATCAGTAGGTACTAAACTTAATCATGGTGGACATACGATTGGTTTGGGCTATCAGCAAATGCTGGGCGATTCAGCATTCCCGACATTGGGCGGCTGGGTGCCACAGCCTTATCTGGTCAACTGGGGGGTTGCGACTTTTACCAATCCTGATGAAAAATCATTGGGTTTAACCTATGGTTATGATTTCTCTGAACTGGGTGCCAAGGGCTTGAATGCTACCGCCGTGTATATGCTGGGGAAGGATGCAACTTACGGCACCAAAAAAGATCAGGATTCAGACGAGTTGAACCTGATTGTGAATTACACAGTGCCAGAGGGTAAATTAAAAGGCTTAGGCGTCCAGGCCATGTATATCGATGCTGATTTTGATTATAAGTCCGATTTGCAGGAATACCGTGTGGCGACCACCTATACCTATAAATTCTAAGCATTCAGCAGATTTAAACCGGCGATGCAACAGCATCGCCTTTTTAAGCCCTAAAGTCTGAGAAAACTTAAGGAATTAAAATAAAATATTTATATAAAACAGATATTTAAATTATATTTTTTTTGTAGCATACAATCGTAATTTTGTATCAGTTGACTCGGCTGCAGCGGTTAAGATAAGGGTGTAAAAAAGTCATTGTTAATGAGTCAACTTGGCGTTGACCTCTGTTATCAGATGGACACGCAAGCTAAAAACTGTAAGAGGAATCAACATGAGCACTGTTCAAATCCCAGAATACAAAACAGATCCATTTTTTGGTTTAGAAGACAAATGGATTGAAACGGCAGAAGGTGAGTTGACGCACTATCACGAGATTGGTGAAGGTACACCAATTCTGTTCCTGCACGGTTCAGGTACTGGTGTATCGGCGGCGGCAAACTGGTGGTTAAACCTTCCAGCCATTGGTGAGCAGGCACGTTGTATCGCCATTGATACCATTGGTTATGGCCAGACTGTGGTAGCACCTGGTACGGCTTATGGTATTCGTGCCTGGGTTGATCATGCGGTGCGTACTTTAGATGCACTGGGTATTGAAAAAACCTGGTTGGTCGGTAACTCACTGGGTGGCTGGTTGGCTTTCCAGATGGCACTTGACTATCCAGAACGTGTTCTTGGTATTGTTTCTATGGGAACCGGCGGTGCGAAACAAACTGCCGCGTTGAAAGCGCACGCAAATCCGGTGCTTACTGAAGAAGGGATCAAGAAAACCCTTTCTATGTTTGTCGTAAACAAAGACCTGATTACTGATGAACTGGTAAAAGTACGTTTTGCGTCTGCTGCAAATGACTATGCATCAAATCGTTTGATGGATGTGGTGGGTGCACGTGACCGTGACCGTTTTGAATTCCCGCTTGATTTTGAAAAAATGAAAGAGATCACAGTTCCTGTGCTGTTGATCCACGGTACGCAAGACGTGGTGATTCCTGTATCACGGACCTGGGATATTCTGAATATTGTGCCAAATGCCGATGCCCACATTTTCAGCCAGTGCGGCCACTGGTCCCAGGTAGAAAAAGCAGAAGAGTTTAATACCATTATCAAAAACTACCTGCTGGCACATGGCGTAAAATAAGCCCGAGTAAAAATATAAAAAAAGGATGCCTGGCATCCTTTTTTTATGGCTAAACGATTTTATGGAGAGAGCTAAAGCAGTCACCTTTCTCGTGTAGCAAGTTTGATAGATATTTTTAATCTGTTTTAAGTCTAGATTGAGGCTTTTTTAGAAGAAAAAACACTTAAATTTTCATTAGACTTAAGTTGTAAAGCAGATGGTTTTTGAGCGGGAGTTCCTCATCTGCAGCCCAGGTTAAGGCTGATTTTGAGGCGCCAAAAAGTCAGCCTTTATGAAAAAACCAGAATACAAAGCGGGTTTTAATAAGAAAATAATAAAAGCAAATAGCACAGGTATGTATAGCGCAACCTGTGCTGTCAAAAAAAGCGGAAATTTATTTTTGTTCGTCGCGATTGATATTGAGATAGAACACGTGGGTCAGTAACTCCAGGAACTTGTCCACGGCCATTGAATTTCCAGCTTTGCGGTAACTCACGTATAAATCCAGATAAGGCAGTTCAACGTCAAGCGGACGAATGACCGTATTATTCATGGTCAACGGGGCAATATAGCCCGGTAAAATCGTGCAACCTAAGCCCATGCCAATCGAGTTGATGTTGAACAGGATATTGTCAGCTTTTTGCACAATGTTGAATTCAAGATTGTTGGCCTTGGCAAAGTCTAAAATCGCATTGTGCAGGGTCAGTGACTGTTCGGCAGCAGGAATAATAAAGTCTATGCCATTCAACTCTTTAACCGGAATTCGTTCATATTTGGCCAGTGGATGATCTTTAGGCAAAATAAAGATTAGCGGCTCACGCAGGACAAACTGGCTTTCAATTTCGTCGCTATGGAAGTTGTGACGGGTAAAGGTGAGATCTAGATCGCCTTTTTTCAGTAATCTCATTTGCTCGGTATTGTTCAGGCTGAGCAGTTCAATTTTCAGATCCGGGTTTTGGACACGCAGGTTGGGCAGAATGTACGGAAAGATCTTCATTTCGGCCACCGGCACAAAGCCGATGCGCAGCATCTGCTGCTTGGCCTGCGACACCTGACGCGCCATGGCAACGG
>NZ_SMTB01000138.1:0-4183 GCF_006864105.1 Acinetobacter sp. RF14B
CCTGAAAGCGGCTCAACAGCAGAAAAATAGCACAGCCATTCAGCAAGCCCGCCAGGCCCTCAGCAAATATTAGGGCCTGCCTTGTCAACTACTGAACGCTGTATGTGAATGTGTTATATATGGCGAATTCCGGCAATGCCATAAGCATGTTGAGCTTGTGCATAGCTCAGATCTTCCGCTTTCATCCCGCCAAGGGCAAATACCGGAATTTGTACCTGTTCTGCCATCTCCTTGAACTGTTCCCAGCCGAGTGCAGGGGTATCGGGATGTGTCGCTGTGGCCAGCACTGGACTGAGTAAAGCCGCCTCACAGCCAATCTGCTGCGCCTGGATTAATGCCTTCAAGTCATGACAGGCAGCAATATAGCGGTAACCACAGTGAAGCTCCCCTTTTTGCAAGGCCATTAATTGCGACTGTTTTAAATGAATGCTGCGAATGGTGTGCTGCTGTAATTCATTCAATTGCTCCCACATAGCCTGATTAACGATCAATTTAGATAGCTGCTCAATCGGTAGTTGTTGCAGTTGCATTACTCGCTCAGGACTGGCCTCTACCCGCCAATACAGCATTTGATTGGCCTCAAGATGATTTAAAACATTCAGGTTGTCAGAAATTTTTATTCTCTGTGGCCATTGCAGCTTTTGAATCATGGCCTGATTGGCTTTAGGAAAATTCAGCTGGCTGAGCTGTTCACGACGATACCAGCCCCAAGGTGCTTTGATGTGCGCCAACTGTTCAGATGACACCGAGCTATGGAAAATATGTAAATTGACAATGACATCTTCATATTCATGCAAAATAAAATCAAATGCATGCCAGACATCTAGATCAATTCCCACCTCTTCAAGAACCTCACGTCGACATGCCTCAAGCGGTGATTCACCTTGCTCTACTTTACCGCCTGGAAATTCAGACTTGTTCCCCTGATGTTGCTCGGCTTCACGCCAGCCAACCAGGATCTGATTTTGATAAAACAAGATTGCAATTGCGACATGAATGGTAGGTTTAGACATAATATGATGAACCATGAAAGTTTTACAGATTGTAAGCAAATTAGAGCTTTTTATAAATTATTCAATATTCCGTTGACAGACCAATTTGATAATGATTATCATTTAAAACAATCCAAAATACACCACGGAGTCGATGGAATGAATGCACCATTTAGCTTGTTTACTCGCAATACCGAAACTCACCATACCTTGCCCATGCTGCACTCAAATAATCTTTTTGCTCTTGGCCGTGAAATCCGAATCATGCATGCTGGTGAGGAATACCGTTTGCGCCTGACTCGTAACAACCGACTCATTCTTACTAAATAATTAGCATAGTTCAATAATAACCAACGTGGGAACAAGCAGTATGAATCAGCGCCTACTGCTTTTTTTATTGGCGTGACTTTAAATTCTGCGCCTGACCTGCAAAGCTTAATGACACTTTCAGCCCGCCCAAATCTGAGGCTGCATAATCTATTCTGGCAGCATGCAGCTGCATAATCTTTTGACAAATAGACAGGCCCAAGCCTGAACCTTGCGTTTGAGTGCCCAAGGCACGATAGAAACGCTCACCCAAACGTTCTACGACTTCAGCCGCCATACCCTCACCTGAATTTTCGATCAGCAATTGGATCTGCTGTTGCTGAATATTGGTTCGAATGTCCACCTGTCCTTGGACTGGTGTGTAACGGATGGCATTATCCAGCAGATTGCGGATACAACTAAAAATAAGTTCTGCATTGGCTTCAATCACGGCATCTTCAAGCCATAAATTCCAATGGATGTTTTTTTCCTGAGCCACTGGTTGTAAGGCTTGCAAAGCATCCTGAACCAGAAGTTTAAGATTGACCACCTGTTTGGGTAGTTGCTCTGCCCGCTCCGGATCGAGTCGTGCCAGCAAGAGCAGATTTTCCAGTACCAGCGTGCCGCGATTGACATCATTTTGGATCAGCTGCAAGGCATGAGCTAATGAGGCATCATCCTGATATTGACGTTTCAGCACCTGTAAGCGCATCTGAATCGCAGAAAGTGGCGAACGCAGTTCATGGGAAGCATCTGCGGTAAAACGCTGTTCGGCAGTCAGTGATTTTTCCAGCCGGCCGAGCATGGCATTCAACTGACGTACAATCGGCTGCAGCTCCGTAATTTCAGGTTCCGGACGAGCGATCGGGCTGAGGTCCTGAGCAGATTTGAATGCAATGGCCCGGGAAATTTTATTTAACGGCCTTAACTGACGTTTAATCGCAATATATAAAATCAACCATTGTAATAACCATAACACCAGCAAAATACCAAGAAAACTCAAAGTCGTTTGCCAGAGTTCTTCAAAGCGTACCGACAGCGGCTGTACTACCTTAACCTGCAAGCCGTCATCTTCAGCGTTAAGAATCCGAATAAAATGGCCTTGTTCATAAGCAAAGTGAAAGCCGTTTTTCTGCACAAGTGGTATTTCAGTTAATAGTTCATGCTCAACCGAAGTGGTAAGAATCTTCTGATCCAGTAATAAGGCATACTGGATGTCAAACTGCTCACTTATTTCATCCACCTGAGTATCTTTCATCTGGGTCAGATCGCCCAATAGAAGCTCGGAAATCTGCTGCATCAAGTCATCATGCAGCTGGATTGCCTGATAACTGGAGATTCCCAAAGAGAGCAACCACGCCAACAGCCCCGCCAATACAGAACTGAACAGAGCGTGTTGAATCAACCGGGTTTGCAGGGAAATAGGCGCTGACATAATTATGTTTCCGGTTTATACATGCGATAACCCAAACCGCGAAGGGTTTTAATCATCTGGCTGCCGATTTTTTTACGCAACTGGTAAATAAATACTTCGATGGCATTGCTTTCAATTTCATCGCCCCAGGCATAAAGCGACTCTTCCAACTGTTCACGGGTGACAATATGTTCAGGCTGCTGCATCAGTTTATACAGAATCTGGAATTCCTTTGCCGTCAGGTTAATATTCTGACCGGCTTTGTGCAGGGTCTTGGCCTGAGTGTCGAGACTGAGATCCTGCCAGTGCAGAATATGATTCGGAGTTTGCTGTCGAAGTCTGAGCTGGGCGCGCACCCGGGCCGACAACTCTTCCAGACTAAAAGGTTTGACCAGATAATCATTGGCGCCTAAATCCAGCCCTTCTACCCGATCATCAATACTGTCTTTGGCGGTAATAAAAATAACCGGAGTATCTTTCTGTCGACTGCGCAAATTTTTAAGAATCTCATCTCCGTTGGCCTTCGGCAGACCACGATCCAGTAAAATGCAGTCATACTGGTGCTGCTCAATTGCCAGAATCGCATGATCACCGCGCTCGACCCGGTCAATCACATAGCCATCCATCTCCAGCCAGGTCTGGATACTGTCTGCCTGAGAGGAGTCATCTTCCGCCAAAAGAATACGCATACTCTGCTCCATTTGCTTCCTTGTTCTATCTTGCCTTGAAAAAGTTCCAGACTCAAAAAAACCACATGCTTTTTGGTAACTTGCATGTGGTTTTTTGTTGCTGTGTTCAAGCTGGTTCCAGCAAATCAGGCGATATTAGAAACGAACCTGGTCAACCTCAATTTCAACACGTTTGGCCGGTTTATAATCAATATCGATTTCACCTGTGATGATTACCGGTGTTTTGGCTGAAATTGGTTTGCCCTGCCAAAGTTCGTCATCAATCTCAACCGTAATGGTTCCGGTGCTGTCACGGAACTGGTATTTTTCATCACCGACTGCTTTGACCACATACCCTTTCAGCTGGACCTTGCTGTCATCTTTCATGGCCAGCGCCTGTTTGACCGTAGTCGATTGAGCAAAAGCGGCCTGATTCACAGCGGTGTCACTACTTGCTATCGTAGCGGTGGCAATAGAACCCATCAATGCAGCTGCCAGAACTGTATTTATCATCATTTTCATTGCAGTTACCTCTTTAAAGTTGCCTTATTTCGATGATGCTATTAAAACAGCCGAAGATGAATTGAATCTTAAGATGGCTTCATTTTTAAAATTAAGTTAAAGGCACGACTCTGAGGACTTCTTCCAGTGTGGTCACACCTTCCAGAATCTTACGCGCCCCGGCAATTCTGAGCGGCTCTACCCCTTCCTTTTTCGCCTGCTGACGCAACTGGTTCAGGTTCGCATCGGCCCCGATCAGCTGTTTGGTGGCCAGACTCAGTGGCATAAACTCATATATCCCG
>NZ_SMTB01000139.1:0-4152 GCF_006864105.1 Acinetobacter sp. RF14B
ATAATTCAAGTGAATTTGTTTGAAAGAAGAACTTTAAAAGCTTTATTTTCACCCGATAAAATACCCATAAAACAAGAGGAAGCTCAAATGAGCTTCCTCTTGTGAAAAATTGTGGGACAGCAATGGCCATAAGGCTGCTTTTTTTATATCGCCAGAATTGTTTAAATAGGCTTAATCTTTTATATGAGCATCCTGCCGATGCGTCTGGATTTTTTTGATTTACGTCTTTTTCTCAATATAGTCGATACCGGTAGCCTAACCAGAGGGGCTGAACGCTCTGCCATTTCTTTACAAGCGGCCAGTGAACGGATTAAAAAGCTGGAACAGCAATATCAGGTCAGTCTGTTCAGCCGCCATTCGGGTGGGGTAAAAATGACTTTTGCAGGACAGGTCTTTGCTGAGCATGCCCAAGCCCTGTTGCAACAAGGACAACAACTGTCTCAAGCCATGGCCGGCTTTAGTGAAGGACTCAACTCCAATATCAGCTTATGGTGTAACTCCTCAGCACAAAGTGAGTACCTGCCCCTATTATTACCCCAGTATTTGGTAAATAATCCAAATATCCAGATCGATTTAAAAGAAGCAGAAAGCAATGACATCATTGCAGCTTTGGTGAGCGGCACTGCCAAGCTAGGACTGATCTCTAGCTTTTTTCCTGCACCCCAATTACAGACTCTGGAATTTTCAGATGATCCTCTGGTACTGATCTGTCCTGAACAGCATGCTTTGGCCACGAATCCGGCATTAAAATTAGCAGACTGTCTGAATTATCCCTTTGTGGGCTTGATGCAATATCACTCTTTGCAGCAGTCGATTGAAACCCAAGCTCGCTTGCTGAACTGTGAAATTCAGTACCGCTTGCGCTTACCGAATTTTGCGGCCATTGCCCAAGTTGTGGCCAATGGAGTAGGTATTGCAATTATGCCAAAACGCGCTGCACAACATTTATCAAAACTCTATGCATTTCAGCAAATCCAACTGACCGGAGATTGGGCCAACCGTAAGTTATTGTTAGCTGCAAAGAGCTTTGATGAACTGAGCACGGCCTATCAGCACTTTAGCCAGTTCCTCATTTCTACGGATGTACAAAAAATCCTGAATTAAATCCAGCCGAATTGATGCAACGCCATATAGCTGCCTAAGGCAATCAGGCCGATAAAAAATACGGTACGGAATGTCTGTTCAGGGATACGGGAACGGATGTTCTTGCCGAACCACATCCCGATCAAGGCAGGAAGCAGTGCAATTGCGGACATGGCATAATCAATCGGCATATCTTCTACCGGGTTTCGGTGCAGGAAAATGGCCAAACATACCGTCGAGGTAGTAAATACAAGACCCAAGGCCTGTACCAGATCATCACGTTTTAAATGCAGGGTCTGCAAATAAGGCACCACTGGAATCACCACTACACCCGTCGCCACGGTTAAGGCACCGCCAAGATATCCCATCATCGGAGAAAGCCACTTTTCATACTGGCTTAAATCTGGCATCCGTTTCGCCAGTAAACCATATAGGCCATATAGGGCAAGCATCGCGCCCAATAAGGCTTCACTGTGAAATTCAGAATGGCCTAACGTCGGAAAAACACTCCAGACCGAACCCACGATAATGCCGGCCAGCAATAGCCAGAAACGGCGAATCAGTTTCAGCACATGACCTTCAGCAAAGAGTTGCCAAAAATTGGTCAGCATTGAAGGTACAATGAGTAAAGTTGCTGCCTGAAATGGACTCATAAATATAGTCAGCAATCCCATAGATACCGCAGGCAAACCCAAGCCAATGGTGCCTTTAATCAGACCAGCCAGCGCAAAAATAGCAATAACAAAAGCAGTCATCTGATGACCCTAAATTGATTTAGGTCCATGCTATAGAAATCACGGATAGAGAAAAATCAGGGTTTTAAGAAGGAAGCCTCAAGTAAATCTTGAGGCTTCAGATGAATGTGCTGAAAACTAGCAGACTGATCAGCGAAAATCGGATTTAAAACTGGTTTAAGGACGAAATTCTTTTAGCTCCCGCTGAATAAAATACTGGAACATTTCCCGGTACAGATGCTCAATAAATTTCTGGTCCACACCCTGCTGTTGGGCCAAAGCCCTTACCTTTTCCACAATCTGCTCCATACGCTCCGGTGATTGCAGATCGGTTTCAGTTTTTTTAAAACGTGTGGTTTGATCAACATAGAATTGACGCGCAGCAATCAGCTCAACTAAAGCTGTATCAATGGCATCGATCTGGTGACGTGCATGTTGTAATGATTCAGCTTTGATTTTTTCCATATTGATTCAGTTCATGCTCAGTTTGATTATCACTTTTATACTTTTCTTCTAACACATTACTGAAAATACTTTCAATCATCCAGACACGATATAGGCTATTAAATGTGTAACTTTGCCCTTCAATCCGCAATTCCAGCACCGGGAAATCAGGCTGGGACTTCATTTCACACAAAGTGTCGTTTTCTTGTAATTTGGTCTGAATATCTTCCTGGGTCAGCTCGTCCAGCTTCAACTCCTGTTGTAGGCGCTTGATATGCGGCGCATAGGACAAGTCATAGCCACGCGTCCAGACGGCTTGCAGAATTTGGTACATGGCATCAATGCGCTGCTCTTCCGGACAGCCATAGAATAACTGTGCCATCGGTACAATAGCCTGCTCAGTCGGTCGGCAAAAAGGGGTAAATTTGACCTCGGTACGTTTGGATAAACGGGTCGCCAGATTCCATTCAAACCAGTCCCGTCCACGATAGGATAAGGGATAGACATTCAGCCGGATATTATAAAAATCGGCCAGCTCTTCCTTGATATAAGCCAATAACAGCCAGGAAATCGGATCTTCCAGCGCAATATACAGATCCAGTTCCGGATTCATTGACTGGATTTCATTCAGCTCTTCTGCATCACTGATCAAATGCTCACGCCATTCAATATGATTGATCAGGAAAATCGGATTATCGGTCAGCAGCTTTTGCTGTTTCAAGCGCCGGGTCAGACGCAGTAAATCATCTACCGCATGATACTGACGTCCGCCAAAAGTGAAATAGCTGGCCAGAATAGGGGTGGTATTGAAAATCCGTTCCGGAAAATTTTGCGGGGCATGATGGCGACTGGCCATGATATATAAGGTGCGTAATTTTCCGTTCTGTTTTTGCCAGAGCATATGGAACACGTCTTCGAGCAGATACAGAAAATTCTGTCCACGTAAGGGGGTATTTTTCAGAATGACTGCGGCCTGTTTCAGGGCTTCCGGACTGGGCAGCTCAGGCTTATCGTGGAAGCTGAAACGATGCTGCTTGGCCAGAATTTTCGCATCATGAATGCAGTAATGCTGCCATTCATCAAAGGACATCTGGTTGGGGGGGTCAGCGCGCTGCTCGGAAATCACGACTTTGAGAGGCTTGAGCTGCGGGCTTAAGATCTCTTCCAGCTGGGGCAGCTGCTGTACGGCCAGATAACTATAGACATCATCCAGTCTTAAATGGATGCTGAGACCATCTTCAATAGATAACACCGCTTGACGAACTGGCTTCTGGTAAAACCAGCTCGATCGGATTGGATCAAACCAACGGCGTAACAGGGACATGAGATCAGCCTCGAATAATGTCTTGTCGTGCCAACCCCTGCTGGCACGCTTGCGCTATGCAAGCCCCTATTATGAAGAGATTTGCATAGAGATATAAGTCTTGTGCAAATTTTATATCAAGTCATGAACAAATGTTCAATATTTAACAATGAATTAGACCTCAAGATTGAGATCAGTGACTGCCCCTTTTTCAGCACCGGTGGTCAATTTAGCAAACTTTGCCAAAGCACCAGAGCGATAATGGGGTGCAGGTTTGACCCAGGCGGCACGGCGTACTGCCAGTTCTTCATCGGAAATATGCAGGGTCATTTCACGGGTTTCGGCATTGATCGAGATTTTATCGCCATTTTTAACCAGTCCGATCGGGCCGCCTTCATAAGCTTCGGGCGTCACATGACCAATCACAAAACCATGACTGCCGCCGGAAAAACGGCCATCGGTAATTAAAGCCACTGAGTTGCCCAGTCCTTTGCCAATAATGGCCGAGGTCGGTTTGAGCATTTCAGGCATGCCCGGACCACCTTTCGGGCCTTCACCACGAATTACCACCACTTCACCGGGCTTGAC
>NZ_SMTB01000013.1:0-41693 GCF_006864105.1 Acinetobacter sp. RF14B
TCATGAAATACGGTATTCTGATGTGACAAAACCTGAATCCTAGTCGTTAAAGTGTTTGTTTGCACTCATATTTTAACTGTTAGGACTCAGGTTTTTTTATTTAAAGCAAACTATGGGACAGCAGTGGTCTAGTGCCCCTTTTTATATCAATCCGGGCCTATTTTAATGATCACTCACCAGAATCTAGAATAAGAATAGAGGCCCTGCATGTCGCTCCTTCAATCCAAGCCACTGAAATTTAAATGCCAGCCTTGCAATAAGGTTTATCTTCATTATTACAAGCCGAAACAGCGCCAATATCCGCACTGTCCAAGCTGTAAACAGGCCGGTTCACTACTGGGCAGCATAGAAGCCGAAGATCTGCTGCGGCATCCGGTTGAGTTTGTCACTTCATATATTAAGCAGACATTGCATAAGCCAGGCAAATCACACTAATCATACCCAATATGAGACCAATTGTGCTCGCAGGTTTTAAACGTTCTTTAAAGAACACCAAGCCTGCAAGTACGCCAAAAACAACCACCAGAATATTCATGCCTGCAAAGACAATAGCTGGCGTATCCTTGAGCAATATATGGGCCTTGACATAAAAGGCAATATTGGAAAAGTTGAGCAGTCCAAGAAATAAGCCTACTCCGATTTCCTGAGCTGAGCCTAAACTCCGATATTTCACCATCAGATAAGCCATCGACACCGCCAGAGCGCAGATAAACATCAGGTTTAAGGCTACGGCAAACTGCAAACCCAGGCTGGTGGTATATTTCAGCAGTACATCAATCAGGGCATAACCAAACCAGACCAAAGCCAGATAGAGTACTCCCTGCCTTGAGCTTTCTGTCCCTTGACGATGGGACAACAAAATACACAGCACTGAAACTATGCCTAATATAATTCCCAGTATTTTTAGCTGGTTAAACTGCTCCTGAAAAATAAAATAAGCAGCGGCAAGCGATAAAACCACCGATAGACGCTGGGCGATTTCTGTTTTTAAAATACCGGCGGTCTGTAAGGACTTGGCCAAAAACAAAAAGACGCTCGGCAATAAAATACCCAGCGCCAGAATAAGCCACCACGGTGTCTGACGGATAGATATATGCTGAATATCCGGTTTAAACCAGAAAAAACATAATAAGCTGGCTGTAACATAATTCCAGCTAATCATATGTATCGGACTGAGCTGCCGGCGCTTGGCCACTTTCAATAATATAGAGACTGCAACGCTGCATAGAGCTGCAATAAAAATCAATTCCATCTGCGACTCTTCGGATAGTTTTAATTAGAATACAAAAAAGCCCACATATGCTGTGGGCCTTTTTTTATAAATGATCCACTCGGAATTATTTATAACGCTCAACCATTTTCTCTAAAGAGATTGGACGAATTTTGTCTGCATTACCCGCAGTACCAAAAGCTTCGTAACGGTCGATACAGATTTGCTTCATCGCATCTACAGTTGCACTGAAGAATTTACGCGGATCGAATTCGCTTGGTTTTTCAGCCATCATACGGCGCATCGCACCAGTTGATGCTAAACGCAGATCCGTGTCGATGTTAATTTTACGAACACCGTGCTTGATCGCTTCAACCAGCTGCTCAACAGGAACACCATAAGTTTCCTTGATATCACCACCATACTGGTTAATTACAGCCAGCCATTCTTGTGGTACAGAGCTTGAACCGTGCATTACAAGATGCGTATTTGGTAATGCAGCATGAATTTCTTTAATGCGGTCAATTGCCAGGATGTCACCTGTAGGTGGACGGGTAAACTTGTATGCACCGTGTGAAGTACCCACTGCGATTGCCAGGGCATCGACATTGGTATCAGCAACGAAGCTACGCGCTTCTTCCACAGAAGTCAGAAGCTGAGAATGGTCAAGTACGCCTTCAGCGCCTACTCCATCTTCTTCACCAGCCATACCTGTTTCAAGGCTACCCAAACAACCGATTTCACCCTCTACTGAAACGCCACATGCATGGGCCATCTGTACAGTACGGCGAGTCACATCAACGTTGTATTCATACGAGGTTGGTGTTTTACCGTCTTCCCCCAGTGAACCGTCCATCATTACCGAGGTAAAACCTAACTGGATAGAACGTTGACAGATGTCAGGACTTGTACCGTGATCCTGATGCATAACAACTGGAATATGTGGCCATTCTTCAATCGCAGCCAAAATCAGGTGACGCAAGAATGGAGCACCTGCATATTTACGGGCACCTGCAGATGCCTGTACGATCACTGGTGAGTTCGTTGCATCTGCTGCGAGCATGATTGCGCGCATTTGTTCCAAGTTATTTACGTTAAATGCTGGTACGCCGTAAGCATGTTCTCCGGCGTGATCCAAGAGCTGGCGCATCGAAATAAGAGCCATAATATCCTCCCAGGTAATGCCCCATATTCTACATGTTCAAGTATTTCAATACAGCCACAAAATACATTATTTTATAAAAAATCCCTGCTTTTGCAGGGATTTTTCAAATCAGGGCTGAGCTTATGGAGCTACTGCTTCAGAACTTGCTGCTACCGACTCATCTGCGGTTGCTTCATCTGCTGGTGCATTGGCAACATCGGCTGGAATATCGGTATTTTTTTCATCCAGAACTGGCTTGTCAATGGCATCAATAGCGGCCTGTTGTTCCGCGCTGACCTGCTCTTCTGTCGTAGCGGCTGCCGAACTTTCAGCTTCAGCTACAGGTACACTTTCCTTTTTTGCACAGGCAGTCAGTCCTAAAGATGCTGCCAGGAATACTGTCAAAGTGAGTTGTGATTTCATTCTTTACTCTCAATTTATTGTTCAATGGCTAAATTTTATGACAGATTTATTTCATTTTGATGACTACGGTATGAATAGCGATCCAGTCTGTCAAAAAGTTGACATAAAAAAAGCTGGCAGATAGCCAGCTTTTTCACACTATAAAATGCACTTAGGCACGTTCTAGTAGCACTGCAACTGCAGGCAAGGTTTTACCTTCTACAAACTCCAGGAAAGCCCCGCCACCTGTAGAAATATAACCAATTTTATCGGCAACCTCGTACTTGTCGATAGCAGCTAAAGTATCACCACCACCTGCAATTGAGAAACCTTCAGATTCAGCAATTGCTAAAGACAGGGTTTTGGTTCCTTCGCCGAACTGGTCTACTTCAAATACACCTACTGGGCCATTCCAAAGTATTGTTTTAGAGGTTTTCAGGATGTCTGCAAAGGCTTTGGCTGTTTCTGGACCTACATCTAGAATCATGTCGTTATCTGCAACATCTTCAACCTTTTTCACAGTGGCTTTAGCCGCAGCCAATGAACCCAGGAAATCCTCAAAATTGATTTCAGCGGCATCTGCAACCACCACATCGGTTGGAAGCGGAACTGAAACTTTTGCTGCAATGGCTTTTGCAGTATCGATCAGGTCATTTTCACACAATGATTTACCTACGTTATAGCCTGCTGCTGCAAGGAAAGTATTGGCAATACCACCACCAACAATCAGTTGATCGCAAATGTCAGACAAGGATGTCAGCACATCAAGTTTGGTTGAAACTTTAGAACCTGCAACAATAGCCACCATTGGTTTTTCAGGCGTTTTTAGAGCACGGCCTAAAGCATCCAGTTCAGCTGCCAATAAAGGACCGGCAGCCGCGACTTTAGCTAGACGCGCTACGCCTTCAGTCGAAGCTTCTGCACGATGAGCAGTACCAAACGCATCCATTACAAATACATCACAAAGCGCGGCATATTGTGCTGCAAGCTCAGGACTGTTCTTCTTTTCACCGACATTAAAACGGCAGTTTTCCAGCAGAACCACTTGGCCTTGCGCAACGTCAGCACCATCCAAATAATCCTTATACAGTTTGACTTCCTGACCCAAAGCATCTGTCAGATAAGCAGCTACAGGCGCGAGAGACTGTTCAGCTTTAGGCTCACCTTCAACTGGACGACCAAGGTGAGAATAGACCATTACGGCAGCGCCCTTTTCAACAGCTGCTTTAATTGTTGGCAATGCCGCACGAAGACGCGCATCGCTGGTGATCACACCATTTTTAACAGGAACGTTTAAATCTTCACGGATTAAAACACGCTTACCCGCTAAATCCAGGTCAGTCATACGCTGAAAGTTCATGTAGAGCTCACTTTATAGATATTCAAACCCGGCGATTTTAAATGATTATGTAGAAAAAGGTTAGCATCTTTTGCAGAAAACATTATAAATACCAAAGTTTTGTTATGATAGAAAAAAGCTTTTTGCAGATTCAGCAGTTATGTCGATACATCCTGATCCTAATCTTAATCGTTTAAATGTCCTGGGCGAGCCTTTGGCCAGTTGTTGTTATGCTCCGATTACCGGTTATTTCCGTAATGGTTTTTGCCATACCGCCACTACCGATCTCGGGCAGCACACTGTCTGCGCGCAAATGACCTCAGAATTTTTAAATTTTTCCCAAAAAATTGGCAATGATCTGATTACCCCTTTACCTGAAGTGGATTTCCCCGGCCTACAGCCAGGTGATTTCTGGTGTATCTGCGTCACACGCTGGGTAGAAGCCTATGAAGCAGGCAAAGCTCCCCCGGTAAAACTGCAAGCCTGTCACAAAGCCGTACTCGCCTATGTACCTTTAAATATCCTTGAGGAATATGCTGTCTAATGAATGCTGCACCGATTATCCTGGCCTCTTCCAGCCAAACCCGTAAAGAGTTGATGGATCGTTTACATATTGACTATATCGCCATGGTACCGGACATTGATGAAACACCTCGCGGTGAAAATCATGCAGATGATCTGGCCAAACGCCTAGCCTATGAAAAAGCCAGACATATTTCCGAACAGCACCCTGAGGCGATTGTCATTGGCTCAGATCAGGTCGCATGGCGCGAAGGTGCACCGGATATTTTTATCGGCAAACCTCTCACTCCTAAAAAAGCCATTCATCAGCTGCAAGCCAACTCGGACAAGATTGTGTATTTTAGTACCGCACTGAGTGTACAACAACAATCTACCGGTTTTGAACACACCTTAATTGAACATCATAAAGTCAAATTCCGTAAACTTTCACAAACTGAAATTGAGCGCTACATTGAAATTGAACAACCATTGCATTGTGCTGGTAGCTTTAAATGCGAAAGTTTAGGCATTAGCCTGTTTGAAGAAATGATCGGTCAGGATCATACTACCTTAATGGGTATGCCAATGATCCAGCTCTGCAAAATCTTGCGTGAACTTAATATTTTAGTGCCTTAAATCAAAGCTCGCCATTTGCGATATGAATAACTTTCTTCATATCGCAACAAGTCAAAATAACCGATTGTTATAGTCTTATGCATCAAAAATTAACTGTTAAAGAGTTTCATAACTTTAGTCAGGGAAAACTTCAAGCTTTAGAAGCATTTATAAGTAGTCAGGCACTAGAGTCCTTTGTCATTGTCGCCCAAATCAATCAACTCAATGATTCACGCCAGCGAGCTAAAGAAAAAAAGCAGAATGTACTGTATCAACTTTTATTACAAGATGGACCGCATCAACTTAAAGCGCGTGCAAGTATCAAAGTTATTCCAGATAATATTGGTGATGGTATTGTAGTACGTGCAATTTGCCAGTGTCAGCCCGTTCTGAATATGCATGACTGTCTGGTTACAGAAGCAAATATTGTAAAAATTGAACCTGCAAGCCCAGAAGAAGGACTATATGTAGATCAGACGAGCATTTTGCTTAAAAGTTTAACCTATGTACATCAACCCTTTCCTAAAAAAAACTATCCTAAAGTTTGTCTGATCTACTCCAACTCTAGTTCCGCTCAAGTACATCAGGATTTCTTACATGGCCTTAACTATCAGATTAATTATATTGAGTTAATAGAAAAGAAAATCAGCTTTAGCAATGTAGCTGAACTGAGCCAAACCATTTCTGAGGCAAAAGCAGATATTTTGGTGATTATTCGCGGAGGGGGTGATACTAAAGCATTAGAGAGTTTTGATCACCCTGATGTTATTCGTGCTCTTGCCTCAAGTGCTACTTTTCGTATTACAGGAATTGGACATTCTTCAGATCGAAATTTAATTAATCTTTTTGCAGACTACGCCGCAATTACTCCTACCGATGCAGGTAGTTATTTAAAAAAAATGCTGTATCAAAAATTTATCCAACATAAAAAAGAAAAAGAAAATGAAGAATTAATCCTCTCTCTACAGCAGCAACTGCAAACAGAAAAAGAGCAAGCTCAAGACCTGACCACGAAACTTGATCATCTACAAAGCACCCTTACTCAAATTGATCGTCGTCTGGAGCAGGTAGCCCAACCCGATAATTCCTCCCAAAAAAGGCTCATTATTCAGTGTACTTTATGCTCTACCCTACTCATTCTCGTGCTGCTGTTTTTACAAAATAACTATTTGTGAAAATAATGCGGCTTTAGATGAAAGAATTATCCCGTCTAAATGCTATGATTTAAAAAATTAATTTCTTCAGGCTTTTTATGTCCCACTCCTTAGATGTGTTAGGCGGTATCACCGCTGAACAATTCCTTGCCGAATACTGGCAGAAAAAACCCCTTCTGGTCCGTAATGCGATGCCTGAAATCGCAGGTTTACTCGAACCCAGCGATGTGATGGAACTGGCTTTAGAAGAAAATATCACTGCCCGCCTTATCAAGCAAAAAGACCGTGATCCAAACCAGTGGTTGGTTAAATCTTCGCCACTTTTAAAAGCAGACTTCCAGAAGATGCCTAAGCTCTGGACACTTTTAATTCAAGCAGTTGATCATTATTCTTTTGACCTTTCTGGACTGTGGAAAAAATTTTCCTTTATTCCGCAATGGCGCCGTGATGACATTATGGTGTCGTATGCTCCCAAAGGTGGTTCTGTAGGTAAACATTTCGATTTTTATGATGTTTTTCTGGTACAGGGTTATGGCCACCGTCGCTGGCAACTGGGCCAAATGTGTGATGCTGAAACAGAGATGGTTCCCGGCCAGCCACTTAAATTACTCCCTGAGATTGAGGTTAACTTTGATGAGGTTTTGGCACCGGGTGATTTATTGTATGTTCCGCCCGGGCTTGCGCATTACGGCGTTGCAGAAGATGACTGCTTAACATTTTCCTTCGGTTTTCGTATGCCAAATGTCAGTGACATGATGGATCGTGTCGGTGACAAGTTTGCAGAAAATGAGGTTTTGCGTAATCCATTAGTCGATATTGTCCGTGACCAGATCAGTGCTGCCGGGGAAGTTACCCCCCTTGAGCTGGAATACTTAAAAGACAAGATCATGGAGCAACTGCACAATTCAAATGTGCTGGAAGATGCCATCATGAGCCTGATGTCCGAACCAAAGTATGAAGAGAACATTCCGGAAGCTGAAGAAATTGGTACTGGAGATCTGGAAGAGGCGCTCGACCAGGGCTATAGCATTCTACTGGAGCCCGCTTCACGTCTGCTATATACCGAGGAAGATAGTGAAGTTCTCTTCTGGGCCAATGGTGAAGGAATCTGCATTTCTGAGGCTTTTACCGAAAAGCTTAAACAGCTGGCAAATGGTGAATCTGTAGCATTAGATCTGGATTTTGCCGATGAGGACATGCTGGAAGATCTGGCAGATTTATTGAATGAATCTATTTTAATGCTGGTTCCGCCGGCTGACGAAATATAGTTTCATTGCTGCTCGTTCTAAAGAGGATCAATTGGTCCTCTTTTTTTATTACCAGAAATCTTTTTAATTTCAAACACCAAGCAGATTCTATACTTTAAAGACGGCCATTCGTCGAGTTAAGGTTTATTTATGCTTAGGCTATTTTTAAGATAAGCACTTGAGGCTTATTTATTTTTAAGTGATTTATATCATCCAAACCAGCATTTTTAAAGTGTCTTTATTGGCTATCCGTAATTGTAAAGCTTTATCGAAGGTAAAATGCCACTCCTCTACTTGAGTGGCATACACCTGTATAAAGTGGAATTTTCAAAGCATTTCTCATGCAATGCTAAGCGGCAGCGCCATATTGCTGTTTTAAATATTTCACAATATCCGCTGATTCAAACAGGCTAACTCCAGTATTTGGATCAACCAGATAAGGCACCTGAATATTATCGCCCATAACTTTCAGCACTTGTTCGCGCTTACCACCCGCCAAAGGTTCATATTTCCCCGGTTTTAAGCGCAACTTGGCAAGCCCTTGATCCTGCCAGCGCTCTTTAGCAACATTATGAAAAATAAAAGGGATTTCCAGTTCGCTCAAAACGCCACGTACGATTCGGGTATAGGGACTGGCTTCAAATCCCCATAACTCCAATAACTGCTCAGGCGCAGGCCGGCCTTTGGCCTTTGGATTGGCCATGCCCCCGCTTAATCCATTTATGACTGTGCCAGCAATAGCAGCTACAGGAATTTTTGGATAATACGCATATTTCTTTGGTGTTTTTCCAGTTTTGCCATAGTGTTTAAACAAATGATGAATAATGTCTTGAGATTCATACAACTTGTCGCCGGTATTTTCATCTACTAAAAAAGGAAACTGGAGCTTTCCTCCGAGTGCTTGTACGACAGGCCGGAAATGGGTACCACCGCGTGGACAAGGATAAACCTCATAATCCAGATTCAGCAGAGTCATCACTTCACGTACACGCCGACAAAATGGCGACCCTTCATATTCATATAGCTTTAAAGGCTGGTCCGGCTGATTTGGAAAAGGTGTACCTGTGGTACCTCGTCCGCCTTGGGTAAAGGCCGATGCCAATGCTTGAACAACCTTGATTTGATGACCCAGCATATTTTTCTCCTGTTTTTGTTTTAATCATCCTACAAGACAGACTCTCATGATTCTGTCTTGTATCTTTATCTTATAGCTTGGTTTTGTAATTCTTTTACAGTCTGTCTAAGCTATTTTTAAGCCACTAAAGAGCTTTTGGACAGCACAATACCATTATTGTCAGCATAAACATATTCGCCTGGAGTAAAAGTTACCCCGCCAAAATACAGCGGCACATCTACCTCTCCAAGGCCTTTACGGTTACTTTTTTGTGGAATGGATGCCAATGCCTGTACCCCCAGGTTCAGCTCAGCAATTGCATCTACATCACGGATGCAACCATAAATAATGACACCATTCCAGTGATTCTTAACTGCTGAATCGGCAATCAGGTCTCCCATTAATGCACAGCGCATGGAGGCACCACCATCCACCACCAACACTTTGCCAGTACCATCCGTTGCCAGGAGTTCTTTGACCCGTGAGTTATCTTCAAAACATTTCACTGTAACGACCTGCCCACCGAAGGTCTTGCGAGCACCATAGCTTTTGAAGAACTTTCCATCCAGACATGGTGTTAGGACCTGTAACTCCAGATCCGGATGATCATCTAATAAATCACAGGTGACAAATGGTACTGTAGACACGATATTTAGCCTCTTTTCATTTTCTGAATATATAAATTATCATAAATTTCAAACTTTACCGTTTGAGTTCGTGCTGCCTCGACCATAGTATGAGCCACTTGGGCGGCTGTCACCGGCTTATATTGAAAAGTATCGGGGATAAAATTCGAGATCTTATGATAGATCTGTTGCGCTGTATCTTCCAGTAAACGCGGCTCTTCGCGCTCGCCAAGTAAAAGTGAGGGGCGAATCAGGCTAATTCTGTCCAGAGACAGACTTTGAACATATTCTTCCAGCTCACCCTTGACCCGATTGTAATAAAATAGCGATTGCGGATTTGCACCCATCGCACTCAGCAACAAATAATGAGCCTCGGTCTGCTGAAGCAATTCTGCAAAATGGGCATTAATCGTGTAATCAATATCGTAAAAACTCTGTCTGGAACCGGCTTTTTTTATGGTCGTACCCAGACAACTAAAGCCGTGAGTATGCCCGCTTACATCCTGATCATTTAGCATCAGAAAGTCTTCAAGTACCAGCTGGCGCACTTTATTGAAGCTGTCCCAGTCTGTCTGATAATGCCTGACTACAGCAGTAATCTGCTCGCAACTTGGCTCAACTTGCAGGTCCTGTATGAGTTTTTTTCCGACCAGTCCACTGGCGCCAATTACCATAGGATGAGTTATTGATTTAGTCATTTTTTATACGATCTCCTCAGTGGAATACTAATCTAACGTTTTCTTTAGAGTTTTTCTGCATCTAAAATGTTGCCAAAGCATGTCAAGACTTGACTTCGGTGCTTAGTTTAATCAAAATATGGCACTTGTTTACGGGCTGGTGATAGTTCTTCTGATGTTGGTTTTCAGTTGAGTTTCAGCCCGCCCAGACCAATCTATTTCAAGGAGTGCACGAGTGGCAAACTCTGCTCAAGCTAAAAAACGTGCTCGTCAAAACGTTAAAGCACGCAAACACAACGCAAGCTTGCGTTCTATGGTTCGTACCTATCTTAAACGCACAGTAGCTGCTATTGCTGCTGGCGACTATGCGGTTGCTTCTGAAGCTTACAAAAAAGCTGTTCCAGTAATCGACCGTATGGCTGATAAAGGTATCATCCATAAAAATAAAGCAGCTCGTCATAAGAGCCGTTTAAATGCGCAAGTTAAAGCTTTGGCTGCTAACTAATCGCGATATGAAAAAAGCCCATTAGGGCTTTTTTTGTATCTAAAATTCAATTAAGCTCAATTAGCTCTTAAAAAAAACACAATAATAAAACGAGTTTTTAACCTGGAATAGTTTAATTTTACATCGCTGAGCACTTATTTCTTCATTCAAAATAAAAGTACTGTTAAATTTTATGAAAATATTTTTGCTGCCCTGTAGTGTCGCATTTTTCTATTTTCTTATACATAAGCAGCAAGGTGAATTGGATATGATCCGACTGACTGTATTCAGCATCTTCACTCTTGAAGTGATGAGGTAGATTAATATTGATTGTTCCTCTCAACTCTTACAAAATCAAAAAATGACTCATTCAATCATTTAGAATTTAAGAGCCAGAAATCAAAATAAATCAGCTTCAACCCCGCTGCTGGTTTCTAACTGGTAACTATATTCCCTAAATAAAAGTTATCAAAAAAACAAGCCCTTAAAGAGCTTGTTTTTTTCTTAATCTAGCGAAAACTTAGTGGGTTACTGGCGGCTCTAAAGAGGCGGCTTTATTCTGCAAATATTTTGCATATAAATCCAGGCTAAATGGTCTGGCTGTCGCCAAAATCAAACTGGAGCTTGGTGTTAGCGTATTCCATATCTGGGCAGCGGTATTATTACAAGCATAGCGTAACAGGTTAGTCCGGTTATTGGTTAAATAACCATTTCCAAGATCGAAACACTGCCCTGCTTGAATAATCGTAGAGTTCTCTGGCTTCATGGTCCAGATTTGATTGCTATTATTAGCATCACATATCGCCATGATCACTTTTGCATAGCTGCCAGTACTGGTGACACACTGACCCGGATCTTTCGCAGAGTGAATTCGGCCCGATACATCAAACATCCATTGCTCTGTTAAATCTCCCGTACAGGCACTCGGCCCACTAATATAAAGATTAAGCGAACCATCCGTCAGTGTTTCAGTTTTCAGACAGTTCTTGCTATTATTTTTAATTGGCATTGCCCCAGCAAGAATATTGTCATTGTTCAGCCCCAATCTAACCATGAGTTTTTCAAATGAAGTTATGGCCTGTGCTTTTCCAGCAGAGAAGTCTTGCTGATAAGCTGCAATCCAGCGATCAAAGCGCGGAACGATATTCTGCTGGTGCTGATAACGTATCAACTGCTGTCGAGCCAGAGGACTCAGTTTATCCATATGATCGGTATAGGAGTCAGCAATCAGCTGCTGCTGTGCATTTAAATTGATAACCGTACTGGCTACCTGAGCTTCCAAGACTTCCTCTAGGGCAGGCAGTTCTATCGCACGCAGCGCACTATAGCCGGCCTGACGACCAATCTTAACGGCTGGCTTAATCGCGTCAGGATAAGTTTTAATCTCAAGGTGTGACAGCTGCTTGGCTTCTTCACCCGCATTTTTGCAATATAAATCTACCGTTTTCGGCTGATCGGAGATGGCCAGATTCACATGCAATTTATTTGCATTGGAGCCTAAACGAGAAGGTGCCAGCGCTACAGTTTTTGTATGCGATAGATAGTGGACCTTTAACCAGCAGGCTGCATTTTCAGATGATAGATCTGCTTCTGGAAGATTAAAAACATTTCCCCAGTTTCCGCGTGCTTCCGGGTAAAGCAAACCCACCTGATTTACCGGGTCATACCCCCCTAAAATCGTAAATACCGGCACACCGAACAAACGTGGCTTTAAGTAATAACCATCTGGACGATTAAACCAGACGGCGTTCATCTTGGCAGGAATCTGAGGTTGATAAGCCTCCATTGTCCTGGTTTGTTTATTCCAGGTCTTATAACCTGTCGGTGATGTTTCATCCCAGACTGCACGGTCAAAATGTGGCTGAATTCTTAAATAGGTGCTATAGCCCGTATAATGGGTATAGTTGGATATGGTGCTGTCCGGATAGCCTCCCGCCATAGAGTCTGTACCATAGCGGATCCCCATCCGCTATCTGCATGATGGGCAGTTAAAAAGTCATTGACCGTATCCTGATCAATTTGCACACGCCCAGGATAATGCCCCAAACCATAGTGATGTCCAATCTCATGACTGAATTCATTTCCTATAGAATCATATAAAGTCAGCATGCCATTCCCACCACTCAGGCCATGGCTACTTTCACCATTGGTATATTTCCCCCGCGAGTGATGGGCCACAACACTTTGCGTCAACTGAGGTTGTGCCTGACTGGCCATTGAAGCACTGGTAATGCCCCAGTTAGCCAGATTAATCCCTACACTAAATGTAGATTTCCTGACATTCTCACGCATATCCCCACTGTAAACATCCCCACTCCCTGCACTGCCCGTATTCTTATCATAAATGACACCTGACGCAATCATGACTTTATCCAGACTAATATCATCATATTTGGCCACGGTCATGTGTGCCGCAGGAATCGTCTGAAAATAATCCGTACCCGATTTTTCCGGTTCTAGCAGCATTTTATGACCACCAGAAACAGGTGCATCGGTTAACATTCCGATACGGATATTGTTGAGTACCAGTTCTCCTGGCGCTGCAAAATCAATCGCTTCTTCGGCGAGTTCACCGCTACGGTTTTTCGAGTCACTGAAACGTAATTTCAGACCAGGCTTAACTTCATTCCAGTTTAATCGGACTGACCAGGCACGCTTACTATATTGTAAAGATGGACGAGTACCTTGTCCTTTCTGATCTGATGCAGGAATTCTGGTCGGATCTGCCAGATTTACAGTACGCAGCAGCTGATTATCTTGATAAATATCAACTTGAAGTGAGGTAATATCCTGCATTTCAGCCACAGGCGTAACCAGTAGCAAAGCTTCTTTTTCACTGGTTAATCTTGGCATCTGTTTGGCTTCATTCCCATTTGGATCAACAACATGCTGCTGACCAAACTGCACCATCGCTTGAAACTCACCCTTTAGATCATGACGTATCGTTCGGGTGTTAGATTCCGCATCATAATCATAAAAACCCAATGTATTGGCATAGCTCGCATCTACAGTCGGTTCTGGATAAAGTTCATTCGGATTCTGGTTTCCTCCCTGATCTGCATTCTGATCATTTTCCCCGCCCCCACATGCGACCAACATGAGCGATAATACACATACACTTAAATAACCATGTGAACACCTGATCACATTTTTCATATTAAACCCCCACTAAAAGCACAAAAAACCCCAAAAGGTAGACTTATTTTAATAAATAAAATCAACAACTTATATAAGATACAATCATATTTATACGCAGCTTCATTTGCAATCGGTTATTGTCTGATAAACAAAAAATATGAATAAAAATTGATGGAGCCAAATGAGTAAAATGTGTCATGGAACATTTTTTATTATCAGACAGTGAGCGGATTAAAAGTATTGCGTTTTTAAGTTACGCTGTTACCGAACCAGATTTTTAATAATGGGAACTTTGATCACCTGGAATCCAGACAGCAAAATAAAAAAAGCCTGATAACATCATGTATCAAGCTTTTTAAAATACGAAAAACGTAGAAAGAATAAAAAGTTAGAGATTTAAGTTTTTAAAATCCTGAATATTTAATTCTGAAACCTTACCACGCCAGATCCATTTCAGCTTAGACTCCAAAAATACATCTCCCTCAAACCACACAAACAGCCCTTCCATCATTTCCGGCCAGTCCTCGCGACTTACTTCCTGCCGACCAGACATCACCGCAATCATGGCTGCCAGAATAGTATCGTGGCTCACAGCAAGGCTCACACCGTACTTGTTTTGTGGATGAGTGTTATAAATTAACTCCAATACATCCACTACACCACGAATCGGGTGTTTCATTCCCGGCAAAGCATTATTGACGAAGCTGTTAATAAAACCCAGCGCTCCCTGTTTAGTAAAATAAGGGCCTGCTTGCTGAATATCCAGTACAAAGCTTCCCGGCTCGACCAGCAGCCCTTGCTCAATAATTTCAATCCGATGAGTATTCGGCTCAGCCGTAACTCCATCCGCACCTTCAATCATTAAGGCGGCAGTATCAATACAGCGCTGGATCGGACTGGAAATACAATGCTGGATAATACGATCTGTGCGATCGGCCAGATAAGCCCCCCATTCCTGTGCCAGTTCTCTTCCTTGCTCAGTCAACTGTAGATCATAGCCTGCCAGCCCTTGGCCCTGGACATTTTCACGGATCGAGTGACGTGTGAACAAGGTGACCGGGGTCTGTCCATCAGGTAGTAAATCTATAGCACTTAACATGCTAGGTGGAAGCAGCTTTAGGGACACGTCTTGACCAGTTCCATTCGTGAAGGATTATCCTTCACTATAACATGCTCAGGATTTTGCTCAATGCTTGGACTGCATATCGCTCAATGCCTTTAAGGCAAGCATTTTCATCTTGTGATTCTTATAAGCAATAAATCCGCCATTCAGCAAGGTGTCACGCTGATTATAAATGAATGGCCGCCCTTCCAGGTCAATCAGTCCGCCACCGATTCGTTCGATCATGCACTGGCCAGCACTGGTATCCCATTCAGCAGTTGGGTGAAATCGTGGATAAATATCCACCTGATCTTCCAGCATCATACAGAACTTGTAAGCACTGCCTGCCTTAAACTCGCTATATGAAGTGAATTTAGCCAAGCTTTGCAGATATTCAACATATTTCAGCTTCTGCTGGCTACTCTGACTCAAACCAACATATACAGCCTGATGATCCGTCGCCGCTTCATAGCTGAACCATACATTATGGTGAATATCATATTTCAACGGCATGCCGTGCTCCGGGCAGAAATAAATCAGCTGCTGAGCCGGAACAGCCAATATGGCGAAGGTGGTTAAGCTCCCCCTCACCAGACTCAAGTTAATGGTAAATTCAGGCCGCTGGTGCAAAAACTCTTTGGTTCCATCTAAAGGATCAAGCAACCAGAATTCCGACCATTCATGACGCTGGTCCTGATGACCTTCTTCCGACAATAACGGTAACTCCGATATATCTGCCAAGGCTTGAGTCAGATATTTATTCACCCGAAAATCTGCTTGTGTCACCGGAGAATCATCACTTTTCTTGACAATATCAAATGCAGCACCCGAGCAATAAAGCTGATATTCTTCTCGCAAAATTTCACAAGCCTGTGTCAAGATGGGCACAAGCTGCAAAATCATGGGATCTTGTGGTGTTATTGTCGTTTTAAACATAGAAAACCTTAATATGTCGAATTGCTCAGAAAAACCGGCCGTTTTTTTTGATATGGACGGAACCTTGCTTGATCTTGCCTATGATGATTTCATCTGGAACGAATTATTACCAGTACGTTATGCTGAAACACATGGCTGTAGCCTGGAACAAAGCCGCGCCACCCTGTATGCCTTCTACCAACAACACAATCATACCCTAAACTGGTACTCTTCAAGCTTCTGGACGGCTAAAGTTGGAGTCGACGTCCTGGCCATGCAAATAGAACATAAACATAAAGTGGCTTTGCGTCCTTATTGCCTTGAATTGCTCGACTATCTGAAAAGTAACGATTATCCGATCTGGCTGACCACGAATGCCGACTGTGCCAGTCTGGCGTTTAAACTCGAACAGATGAATTTAAAAGATTATTTTGATGTGATTGTCAGCTCGGTAGGACATGCCAAAGAGTTTGTAGAATTCTGGCAAGGTTTAAATGCCCTGCATCCTTTTAATCCAGAGCAGGTTTATTTTATTGATGATACCGAAAAAGTCCTGAATGGTGCCCGTGCTTACGGGATTCAGAACCTGTTTAGCATCCAGCAACCCTCGTCTGGCAAAGTTGCACGCAAGACTTGCAATTATCCAATGCTGCACCAATTAACAGAACTGATCACCCATTTAAATCAGACTGAGGTAAGCAAGCAATATGCGTAAATCGTCTTTACCTGAAGATGCGGTAGGCATGCGTATAGACAAATGGCTGTGGGCGGCACGTTTTTTTAAAACCCGTTCAATTGCCAAAAATGCTATTGAGGGGGGCAAAGTCCACCATAATGGCGAACGGGTTAAAGTATCACGCGAAGTCCGTGTCGGAATGGAGTTGACGATTCAGCAAGGCATCGACAAGAAAACAGTAGTCGTGAAAGAACTTTCCGATGTACGCGGTCCTGCGCCAGTCGCACAGAAACTTTATGAAGAAACTGAAGTCAGTATTGCACGCCGGGAATTGATTGCATCACAAAGAAAGTTGCATAATCTAGCCCGTCCCGATCATCGGCCGAGCAAAAAAGACCGTCGGGACATCAGTAAATTCAGAAATGAAAATAGTCAGAACTTTGACCAGCAGTGGTCATATAATGATGATTAAACACAAGCGTCAGAATGTGTCGCAACACACCTGACATTGATAGAATAGCAAGGCATTTTCTGTCACCATACACTTGTGGAACGAAGCTCTAATTTAAGACATCCACTTGAGTACTAAGTTTGTGACATCGTATTGAGGTTATAAGATGGATGAGAATAAAAATAAGGCGCTTAATGCTGCCTTAAGCCAAATTGAAAAACAGTTTGGTAAAAACACAGTGATGCGTCTTGGTGACAATACCGTGCAGGCAGTTGAAGCTGTATCTACAGGTTCATTAACGCTTGATATTGCACTCGGTATTGGTGGTTTACCGAAAGGCCGTATTATCGAGATTTATGGTCCTGAATCTTCAGGTAAGACCACGATGACCCTGCAAGCGATTGCTGAGTGTCAAAAAGCAGGCGGCACATGTGCATTTATCGATGCCGAGCACGCGCTTGATCCTCAATACGCCCGTAAACTTGGTGTAGATATTGACAACCTATTGGTCTCTCAACCCGATCATGGTGAACAGGCACTTGAGATTGCAGACATGCTGGTACGCTCTGGCGCAATTGACATGATCGTCGTCGACTCCGTGGCTGCCCTAACCCCTCGCGCTGAAATTGAAGGCGAAATGGGCGACTCACACATGGGCCTGCAAGCACGTTTGATGAGCCAGGCACTGCGTAAAATTACCGGTAATGCCAAACGTTCAAACTGTATGGTCATTTTCATTAACCAGATCCGTATGAAAATTGGTGTGATGTTTGGTAGCCCGGAAACCACGACTGGTGGTAACGCACTGAAGTTCTATGCTTCTGTACGTCTGGATATTCGTCGTATCGGTCAGGTCAAAGAAGGTGACGAGATTATTGGTTCTGAAACCAAAGTCAAAGTTGTGAAAAACAAAATGGCGCCTCCGTTCAAAGAAGCCCTGTTCCAGATTCTGTATGGTAAAGGCGTAAACCATCTAGGTGAACTGATCGACCTTGCCGTACAGCAAGAAATCGTACAAAAAGCCGGTGCATGGTATTCATATCAAGGCGACAAGATTGGCCAAGGTAAGAACAACACGATTCGCTACCTGGAAGAACATAAAGAAATGGCTAAAACCATTGAAAAGCTGATTCGGGAGCAACTGCTTACCAAAGCCGTAATCACTGAAGAAGATGATAAAGAAGAAGCAGATCTTTTAGATGCCTAATCTATTATTTGTTTAGTCTTTAAACACCATCCAGAGCGCCCTACGGGGCGTTTTGTTATGATGGACTGGTTTACTTTATTCGAGATCAGCATGTCGGACGCAAAATTCAGTAAGCTCTTGGACTATGAAGCGATTAAGCAGCAGTTTGGTGATACTGAAGATTCAGTACACACCTCAACTGTTCCGTCTCAAGTTTTGCCAGAATTTGATCCGGAAGACAGTTTATTTGGACAGCCAGATAAGCAAGAGAAAAAACCAGGCCTTAGCGGCTCTCGTCTGCGTTCTTATGCCTTTGCCGTCTTAACCCGCAAGGAATATTCCAAAGCTGAGCTGATCGAAAAACTGGCGCTTTATGCAGAAGATCGTAATGAGGTCATCGCTTTGGTCGATGAGCTTGCCAAAGAAAATTACCAGAGCGACCAGCGTGTCGCTGAAATCATGCTATCGAGTCAAAAGCGCAAAGGCAAAGGCCCCAATCAAATTAAAATGAAGCTTAAAAGCAAGAAAATTGATACTGCTTTGATTTCCGAAGAGCTCAAGGAAACCGACTGGGTACAACAGGCCTATGAGCTTAAACTTAAAAAATATGGGCCAGAAGTCAGCAAAGACCGCAAACTTAAGGCTAAACAGATCCGCTTTCTGATGTATCGTGGTTTTGAAATGGATGCGATCATAAAAGCCATTAGCCGCAAGCCTGAAGACTAACCCTACTCTTTCTTCAATATATTCGTTTACTCAGCTTTCCAGTTCTTAACTTTAGTCCTACTGATTTCTACTCATTCAATGATGATACATCTGTCAGACGAAACACTGAGGTGTTGATAGAGCAATAAAATTAAATAAAAAATGCGATAGGTGGGTTTTAAATAGAAGAGCTTAAATCTAATCGGATAAATGAGATTGCGAATATGTATAATTTTTATAATTAAATATATGGTGGCAACCCTACCAGCAAAGCTTCGGCACATCACAGTTCTATTACCGTTGCTACCTTCCGGTCCTGGCGGGGTTCATAGAGTGCAATTGCGAAGTAACCGGCAGGGCTACCATTGCAGGAACAGAGTATAAAGATTTTTAAGGAAGTTGCAAGTACTTACATTTAAAACTAGCTCACAAGCTATCCGATTGATTACTTTAGAAACAGTCTGGATATTTTAGCGCTTTTTGATTAATCTTCATATTCAGTTCATGAACAGCAAAATTAACTGAATCTTTGTAAAACCTTGTTGCAATTTCTAAAAATGCCGTTTTTAATGTGGATAATAGAGAGCAGATCTTCTTGTTGATATAACTGTGTAGCGAGCCTAGGTCTCGCCAAGAATTATGGAAATTATAGAATGTTTAAGAAAACGGCATTGTGTGCTTTGACTGCACTCTTTACAACGCCCCTGCTTGCCGCCATTCCAATAGAATCACGCGGATTAAGCCAATCCAACAATCCTGCAGCACAAGCCGCTATTTCTACCAGCTCAGATACGCCTGTACAGACCAATACCAGCTGGCAAATCATGCAAAAAAACCAGCAGCTTGAAAATGATTTGCGTAGCTTGCGCGGAAAAATGGAAGAGCAGGAAAACGAGATTGAACGTCTTAAAAGCGAATTGACCAACCGTTATGCCGACTTAGATCAGCGTCTGGAATTATTACAGCAAAAAATAGAACCGACACAGGATGCACCAACGGAGGATAATCAACAGGATACTTCTCCCAGTTTGAGTTCAACACCAGCAGCAAACACCAGCAGCACACAAGCTAATGAGCAGGAAAAAGCCGCTTATACCATTGCACTGGATGCTTATAAAAATGGCGGTGCTGCTAAAGCAATCGCACCAATGCAGAATTTTATCAAGAACAATCCCAATAGCGTGTATATCAGCAATGCGCACTTCTGGCTGGCTGAGTTTAATCTGGCCATTGATCCACCCAATTTTGCAGAAGCCAAGCGTAATTATACGGTAGTTACAGAACGCTTTCCCAAATCATCGCGTGCACCACGTGCCTTGTATCAGCTTTATAGCATTAGCAAGGATGTAGAACACAAGCCTGATGTAGCGATGCAGTATAAAAAACAGCTATTAAGTCAGTATCCACAATCGGAAGAAGCGCAGTATTTTAAATAAAGGCTGTTTAGAAAATAAAAAAGACACTCTCAAGGTGTCTTTTTTATAAAAAATGCTTTAGCGTATGATTCCGCGTTTTGATTGCTCCAGAGAGTCAATTAGACGCTGCGCTTCAGGCACTTCTGGTAAAATCTCACTACGAATTTTTTCAAGCGCTTCCTGAGTGGTCAGACCCGATTTATAAATGAGCTTGAAAGCTTCACGTAAGCCATTGACCACATTCTTGGACCAACCCTTACGACGCATCCCTTCCACATTCATGGCAAATGCATGTGCAGGATTTCCAGACACCATTACATACGCTGGCACATCTTTGAGAATGAGTGAAGCACCGCCAATCATGCTATATGAATCAATTTTGCAGAATTGATGAATTCCGGAGTTACCTCCAACCACAACATAATCACCTACATGCACATGGCCAGCTACACCGACATTATTTGCAAAGATATTATGATCGCCCACCCTACAGTCATGGGCAATATGCGTATTCACCATCAGCAGGTTATGACTACCCACTTTAGTAATGCCCTGATCCTGAACCGTACCACGATGCAAACTGCAATGTTCACGAATCTTGTTGTGATCACCAATTTCTAGCCAGGTTTCTTCACCTGCATATTTGAGATCCTGACAAACTTCGCCCACACTGGCGAACTGAAAAATTTCATTATATTCACCCATACGCGTATAGCCACCCACCACAACATGTGAATGAAGTTTGCTACCCGCGCCAATAGTGACATTCGGTCCAATAATACAATATGGACCAATTTGCACATCAGCAGCAATTACTGCTGATGAGTCAATAATGGCAGTTGGGTGAATAAGGGGATTATTGCTCATGCCTGCTCGACTTTTTGATGCGAAACCATAATTTCCGCGGTTGTTGCGACGACGCCATCTACAGTGGCAATACAATTATATTTGTAAATGCCTCGCTTTTGCATCACTAATTCAGCTTTTAAAACCAATTGATCACCAGCAACCACTTGTTTTTTAAATCTGACCTTCTCAGCGCCAGCAAACAGGAACAAAGAACCTTCACTTGGAACTTCGTTATTCATGACAAAACCCAAAATTCCAGAAATCTGAGCCAATGCTTCAACAATCAGCACGCCCGGCATGATCGGATAATTCGGAAAATGACCTTGCAAAAACTCTTCATTAATCGAGACGTTCTTATAACCAACAATACCATTTTCAGTAATATCGACTACACGATCAACCAGTAAAAATGGATAACGATGGGGCAAATATTCACGAATTTTTTGAATATTCATTGGTAATTCAGGCTTCGTCAATGTAGGCAAATTCGACTCTGTCATCATAATTATTTACGCAACTTTAATGTTGATTCAATGGACTCAATTTGAGATTGCATATGATCCAATCGTTTAACCAACTGGGTCAATGGCACATCTGCTAATTGTCTGAGGCGAACCACTGTGCGTTTCCATTTCTGATTTTCAAACAATCCAATCCCCGAAGAATATTTTCCATCTTCAGAAATATTATTTGTCACCATTGACATTCCAGTCAAAGTCACATTATCAGCAATATTTAAGTGCCCAGAAATTGCGGTACCACCACCAATGATACAGTTTTTGCCAATTGAAACACTTCCTGCAACAGCAGTTTTCGCAGCAATAGCGGTATTGGCACCTATTTTAACGTTATGCGCGATTTGCACAAGGTTATCAATAATAACACCTTGTTCCAGAATCGTATCATCCAAAGCACCACGATCTACACTACAGTTCGACCCAATCCTGACGTCATCAGCGATGCGAACAGAACCTAACTGGGCGATCCTGTGCCATTTCCCTTGGTAAGGCGCAAAACCAAAACCTTCACTACCAATCACCGTATTGGCATGAATACGGACACGGTTACCAATTTTAGCTTCGCCAGTTAGGGTCACATGTGCATCAATAAAACAGTCCTGACCGATTTCCACAGCATCATCAAGATATGTATGTGCTTGAACAATCGTATTTGCACCCACCACACAATGCTCACCAATCACTGCATAGTGACCAATATAGGCATCGTCGGCAATTATTGCTGAAGGATGAATTTGTGCAGTACTTTCAATTCCAGTCATGCTATGTTTTTTTTCAAAAACATGCGTCAGGATGGCAAAAGCCAGATAAGGATTATCCACCACAATAAAGTTTTGCTGTGAAGTGCATTGCTGTTTCAGTTCAGCAGTGACAATGAGCGCACCCGCCTGACTGTGATTGGCCTGCTCTAGATATTTGTCTGCATTAACGAATGCCAAATCTTGTGAGGTTGCATGTTCAAGACTGGCCAAACCTCTCAAATGCAAATCTGCCTGACCTACACACTCGCCTTGAACCAGGCGAGCAAGATCAGCTAACTGAAGCTGTTGATGATTCATTGATTTATTTAATTGCATTAACCTTTTGAATCATTTTATCAGTTAAATCATACTTGGCGTCATAAGTAAGCGTGGAATTTTTATTTAAAACCACATCTAGGTTGTTTTCTTTACGCAATTGCTCTGCAATCTGTTTCACACGTCCATCAAAAACTGTCCGGATTTGCTGAATGGAGCTTTGTACACTGCCTTGAACGGTTTGCTGAAGCTGAGCCAATTCCTGAAGTTTAGCCTGATATTGAGCTGACATTTTCTGCTTTTCAGCATCACTGATTTTGTTATTTGCCTGCGCTCGCTGCTGTAAAGCCTCAAGCTCTTTACTTAACTGGTCAATCTTGGTGGTTTGAGGCTGAATTTTTTGCTGGAATGCAGTATTTTCCTGCTTTAAATAAGTACTATTTTCAACCACACGCTCCAGATCAATTACACCAATCCCGGCTGCTTGAGTCAAAGGCGCGAATGTTGCTAAAACCAGGCTCATTGTCATCATTATTTTGTTCATAGTTTTTACTCTTTCAAAAAATTTGCTCACAAGGCCACAACCTCATGAGCAAATTTTATATTCTTCATGGATAAATAATTTAGAATGTACGTCCAATTTCAAACTGTACATTCTGGGTATCATCACCTGGCTTATCGTTAAGTGGATAAGCATAGCTGAGTGATAATGGGCCAATCATGGTAATCCAGGTAAAGCCTGCACCAACGCTATAGCGCATATTGCCACTATCAAAGCCGAAGTTGTCTTTACAGTATTGTTTTGCATCTACACCAGGATCATCCATTTTACCAGTCAAATACAGCTTACCTGATGGTACATCACACTGAGTATCAAATACTTGAGCACCTTCAGCAAACAGTACTGGACGCACCTGACGTGCCCAATCCCCTTTAAACGGCACAGGCAATACCAACTCAGCACCAAACTGAATTAGCGCATTACCACCCACTTCTTCTGGATCATAATCTCGTTTGTGTGATTCGTTATAAGTTACACCAGGGTATTTAGGTCCAAGCGTACTGTTCTCATAACCACGCACTGAGCCATAACCACCAGCATAGAAGTTCTTATAGAATGGCAGGTCATTACCATAGCCCAGCTTACCGTAACCGCGCAGCACAAAGTCTTTACCCAATGGGAAGAGTGCTTGTGCATCATAAGATACTTTTTGATATTCCACATCACTGCCCGGTAATGCAATTTCTGCATTGACTCGATGTGACATTCCCGTAGTTGGGAAGACTGGACGGTTTAAAGTGTTATATGACCAACCTAGATTTAAATTATAAGTCAGGAATTCTCCACCAAACTCATCATCAAATGAGGTAAAACCAATATCTTGATTATTACCATCTCGGCAAAGACGATCAAAATAACCTTCTGGTGGATTAGAAGGTTTTTCCAGATCAGGATCAGCTGCTAAATCAATCTCCCATTGTGATTTTAGGTTATCGCTCGAACAATACTTACCTTCGCCTTTAGCTTTACCACCATTCGCTAACAAATAATCCCGAACATAGGTCGAGACATAGGGACCAGTCGTGACTTCAGTCTGGTCAATATTCAGGCCCAAACTTACACTTTGGTTTTCATCAATTGGATAACCAAAATTGATCCCACCACCAAAACTGTCAGTCACATAGTTATTGACGTTATAATCATCATCTAGTTTGGTTTTACGATAGTAAAGATTATAACCACGACGTACGCCATCAATGGTGAAATACGGATCCATCACGCTCAAGTTATAATAATCTTGAGTTTCAGAACGGGACAGGTCTATAGAGACGCTATTCCCTGTACCCAAGAAGTTGGTTTGACTTAAGCCAGCCTGGAAGGTCACACCACCACTTTGCGAGAAACCAACTGCCAGTGTACTGGTTCCCGAATGCTGCTCTTCTACTGCAATATTCAGATCAACCTGATCAGGTGAACCCGGAATACGTACAGGTTTAACATCTACACTCTTAAAGAAACCGGTGCGTTCCAGACGAACCTTTGATAGATCAATCTTTTCATTACTGGCCAGTGCCCCTTCCATTTGGCGCATTTCACGACGCAATACTTCGTCTGCGGTCTTGGAGTTACCTGTAAAGTTAATACGTCGTACGGTAATCTGTTGACCTGGATTAATATAATAATTCAAATCAACTTGCTTGGTTTCTTCATTAATCTGAGGAACCACATTCACTTCAGCATAGTAATAACCAGCATTACCATATTTACGTAGCAACAACTGCTTGACTGCATTTACTTTTTCCTGTGAATACACTTCACTTTCTTTATACAGCTGTAAAGCTTTTAACTCTTCAGGCTGATAAAGCGCATCACCCAAGAACTTGGTTTGGCCAAATTTAAACTGCTCACCTTCATCGACTGAAACTTCAATGAACACATTTTTTTTATCTTCACTCAGGTTCAGGCTGGAGTTGGCGATATTAAAGTTGATGTAACCACGGTTCAGATACATCGCACGCAAGGCTTCCAGACTCGCAGCCATCTTTTCACGTGCATAGCGGTCATTACGCGAAACCACTGAACTCCAACCACTTTCCTTGACCGCAAAAGCCTGCTTAATCTCGGATTCTTTAAATACCGTATTCCCGATGATATTAATATCAAAAACTTTAGCGGCTTTGCCTTCTACAAAGTCAATCAGTAATTCAACCCGGTTATTTGGTCGTGCAGTGGTGGTTACCTTAATATCGGCATCATAACGGCCTTGCTGCATATATTGCTGCTCAAGCTCGGATTCCACTGTTTGCAGCGCAGATTTTCTCAGCACCTCACCTTCAGCCAAGCCCATTTTTTTCAGGCCTTCTTCAAGTGCTTCTTTTGGAATCAACTTGTTGCCTTTGAGCTCAATCTTTGAAATAACCGGACGCTCTACCACCTGGAAAACCAGAGTATTTCCCTGCTGAACGGCTTTGATATCATCAAATAACCCTGATGCAAACAGGCTACGAATTGCATTGGCAATCACAGGATCATTCACACGGTCACCACTGTTGACCGGCACCAAGCTATACAGATTTTCAGGAGTTAAACGTACTAATCCATCAAATTTTATATCTTGTACAATGAATTCATCTACTGCATATACTTGTTGTGCTGCTGCCATTGCACTAACGAGTGCCAAAGGCATAAATAAATGTGTGTGCTGCATGCCAGTCTTTTCCGCTGTTAATTTATTTCATTTACGTTCTTATAAACGCATAAAGTCATTAAATAATGCCAGAAGCATCATACTGCCGAGCAGTACCATACCAATTTTAAATCCAACCAATTGTATTTGTTCAGAAACAGGTTTACCACGAATTAATTCAATAAAATAGTAAACCAGATGTCCTCCATCAAGCATTGGAATGGGCAATAAGTTTAATATTCCTAAACTTACACTCATTAGCGCCATAAAGGAAATAAAAGTTTCCCAACCCATTTCTGCACTTTGTCCGGCTACCTTGGCAATGGTAATTGGGCCAGAGAGGTTATCCAAACCGATCATTCCACGGATCATCTTCACAATCGAGTTTACAATCATGGAGGAAAGCTGTGCGGTTTTATCAAAAGCCATGACCAGTGCTTCGGCCGGGTTATAATGAATGGTCTGTTTATATTCTGCGGGAATGGTAATTTTACCCGGATCACCCTGTACGCCAAGCATACCAGTGACATTGCCCATATTGTCACGCTTTCCTTGTGGCATAACTTCAAGCTGTACCACCTGTTTATCCCGCAATACTTCTATCTTGAGCAGTTTTTCCGGAGAGGCCTGAACCACTTGCACCACATCGTACCAGTCTTTCATCGAGGTGCCATTAATGGCCAAGATACGGTCACCCTCCTGCATCCCTTGACGGATGGCCGCACCATCGGCGGTCAGCTTGGAGACCACTGCTGGAACTTGCGGGCGATAAGGCAAGAAGCCTAGCTCTTCTAAGGGAGATTGAGACTGATCTTTGAGAAAATCCTTAATAGGGAGCTGAAAAGTTTTAGTTTCACCTGACCGCTCAGCCTGAATACTGATATTGCCAGTTTCACCGACACGATCGACCAGCGCATAGCTGAGCTTTTCCCAGGTTTCGACCTTCGTTCCGTCTATCGCAACAATTTTATCCCCTTGCTGCATATGTACAGTAGCGGCAGGCGTATCGGGAATAATCTTGCCGACCCGGGTATTTAGCTGTTCCTGAGCAGGTAAAAACAATATCCAGAAGAGAACCACAGCCAGCACCAGATTGATTAAAGGACCAGCAGCCACAATCGCGATACGCTTCCAGGGATGCTGACGGTTAAAGGCTTTGGGTAAGTCTTCTTCCGCGACATTGCCTTCACGTTCATCCAGCATCTTCACATACCCACCTAAAGGCAAAGCAGAGAGCTGATACTGGATACCTGATTTTTTGGAGGTCCATTTGATCAGAGTCGGGCCAAAACCAATCGAGTAAACCAACACTTTAACGCCCAGTTTACGTGCCACAATGTAGTGACCAAACTCGTGAATCGCAATTAAGGGACCGAGTAACAGGATTGCAGCGGCAATAATAAACAAGGCGTTCATCTCTTAACTTCCTTTATTCACCACAAATTGCTGTGACAAACCTCGTGCGGTCTGATCTGCCTGCAAAATAGTTTCCAGATCATATGCAGGCTGATTATCCATCTGGTTCAGGACACTTTCAACCACCTGAGGAATTTGGGTAAATCTAATCTCTTGATTCAAGAAGGCAGCCACAGCAATCTCATTGGCTGCATTTAAAATCGTCGGTGCAATTCCGCCGCTCTGCATAGCTTGGCGGGCCAGCTTTAATGCAGGAAAACGTTCCACATCCGGCTCCTGAAAATTCAGCTGTGAATGTATAAATAGATCTAATGGTGCGATATGGGTACTGATTCGCTCAGGCCATGCCAAAGCATGTGCAATTGGCGTTCCCATATCCGGATTGCCCATTTGTGCCAAAGTCGATCCATCTACATATTGCACCATGGAATGAATAATACTCTGTGGATGCACAACGACTGTAACAAATTGTTCTTCAACTGCAAATAAATGGCAGGCTTCGATCAATTCCAGCCCTTTATTCATTAAAGTCGCTGAATCTACCGAAATTTTTTGCCCCATGGACCAGTTAGGATGTTTACAGGCCTGCACAGGTGTCACCTGCTCAAGCTCTTCCAGACTATGATTTAAAAATGGGCCGCCTGAGGCGGTCAGTAGAATCTGCTGTACGCCGAGTTTCGGCTGGCCATTGCGCTCTGCCTCAAAGTAGTTTTGCGGCAGACACTGGAAAATGGCATTATGCTCAGAGTCTACAGGCAGCAATAAGGCACCATGCTGACGCGCAGCCTGCATCATGATATCACCGGACATCACCAAGGCTTCTTTATTGGCCAGTAGAACGCGTTTAGCTGCTTTTACTGCTGCCAATGTCGGCAACAAACCTGCTGCACCAACAATTGCCGCCATCACGATATCCACCTCAGGATGTTCGGCAACTGCAATTAAACCGGCCTCATCCTGCAAAATCTCGATATCAGACAATCCCTGCTGCTCAAGCAGATGGGCAAGCTCATCTACCTTTTCAGAAGGCACCACAGCAACTTTGGGGTGATACTGCTGGCAGATTTCAGCCAGTTCAATCATACGACTTTGCGCTGTCACAGCGAAAACCGAGTAAGCTTCAGAGTGCTGCTGCAGAATCTTTAAAGTACTTTGACCAATGGAACCTGTAGCACCCAGTATACAAACAGCTTGTGACATTTATAAATTTACGCCAATAAGTTTTAAGATATAGATACCAGTTGCAAAAATTGGAGCTGCAGCCAGCAAAGAATCAATCCGGTCCAGCACACCGCCATGACCGGGCAGAATACGACCAGAATCCTTGATTCCGGCACGACGCTTGATCATGGATTCAAACAGATCACCCAAGACCGAACTAAAGACGGTTACGATAGATAAAATCAGAAATAGGCTGAGTTCGGCCCAAGTCATTTCCAGATATAAGGAAGCCACGGCGATTACGATCAGCATTGAAGTCACAATACCGCCATATAGCCCTTCGACAGACTTGTTCGGGCTGACATTCGGCGCAAGCTTTTTCTTGCCAAATTTACGCCCTACAAAATACGCCCCGCTATCTGCACCCCACACCAGCAGGAATAGGTACATCAACCACCAAGGTGAATTTTGCCAAACCGAGAAGATTGCCGTTACAGCTGCTGAAATTAAAATAATACCAAGACCTTGCAGACTGACATTGTACCAGCCGTCGTAATCAGGATAGGATTTCACCCAGTAGATGCTGAGCAGCCAGGTCATGATCGAAGCAGCCCATAATAATAAGGCAACATCCCAGTAATATAAGGCCAGTGCAGATAAGGCTGCGGTCATCAGACCATAACCCCATCCCACCGGCTTGATTACATTTTTAGATTTTCGCGGCATGAGCTTAAACCACTCATAGCCTGCAACCCCAGCAGCCACAACCATTAAGGCAAACATTGGATAATGTGATTTGGTAGCAAACATGCAGCTGATCACTACGGCTACCAACACCAATGCGGTTATAATCCGCTCAAACATGTTTAGTTCTCAAGTTTTTCCTGACAAATCTGTTCTGATGTTTTGCCGAAACGACGCTCACGCCCACCAAATACAGCCAGCGCATCATCAAATTCTTCTACAGTAAACTCAGGCCATAAAGTTTCAGTAAAATATAGCTCTGCATAAGCCGCCTGCCAGAGCAGGAAATTAGACAGACGGAAATCTCCACCTGTACGAATCAGCAAATCCACAGCAGGCAAATCACCTAAACAGACATATTGACCAAAGACATCAGCATCAATTGCATCAAGATTTAATTTATTTGTTAAAACATCTGCAGCAATCTGCTTCGCAGCGTGTGCCATATCCCACATACCGCCATAACTGATGGCAATGGTAAGTGTCATACTGTTGAAATTAGCAGTCCTTTGTTCAGCATGCAACATTAGTGATTGCAGTTCAGGAGATAAACGCGAGCGATCTCCTATAAAACGCAGTGCAATATTGAACTTTTCCATGCGAGGCAATTGCTCATGAATCGTATCTAGCAGCAGATTCATCAGCAATTCAACTTCATATTGAGGACGATTCCAGTTTTCGCTGGAAAATGCAAAGACAGTCAGCGCCTGAATATTTCTTTTTTTACAATGTTCTACAATCGGATCCAGAACCGTTTTTCCTTCACGGTGTCCATCACCTTTCTGCATCTGATTTTTTTTGGCAAAACGATTGTTGCCATCCATAATGATGGCAACATGTTTTGGAAGATGGGGGTTTTCTTCAGCAGTGGTCATTGATGAATTAAACCTTCATCAATTCAGCTTCTTTCGCAGCCAAGCGTTTATCTACTTCAGCAACAAATTTATCTGTAATTTTCTGGATGTCGTCAGATGCACGGCGCTCATCATCTTCAGAAATCTCTTTCTCTTTTAATAAGGCTTTAATATCACCCAATACATCACGGCGGATGTTGCGGATTGCAACTTTGGCATTTTCAGCTTCGTTACGTGCCACTTTTTGCATGTCACGACGTGTTTCTTCGGTTAAAGCGGCCATAGGTACACGGATTGCATCTGCCGTAATCGGGTTCAGACCCAGGTCTGATTCACGAATCGCTTTATCAATTGCAGATACCATTGAACGCTCAAATGGCTGAACCAGTAAAGTACGCGAGTCTTCAACACCTACGTTAGCAACCTGATTTAATGGCACATCAGAGCCATAGTAAGGAACCATAACACCGTTTAAAATAGATGGATGTGCACGACCTGTACGAACTTTTGCAAAACCATTTTCCAATGAGTCAAGTGACTTGTTCATACGCTCTTCTGCGTCTTTTTTAAGATCGTTAATCATATGATCTTCCTTACTTAATTCTAAAGAGATAAATGCTAAATTAGCGGCTAGTATAAATGGCTTCAGGACTCACGTCATTAATTCGTGACGTGAGTGCCCTCATTTTCACCCATCACAACGGACAATAAAGCACCAGACTTGTTCATATCGAAGACTTGTAGCGGCACATTGTGATCACGGCATAGACAAATGGCGGTCAAATCCATCACACCCAGCTTTTCATCCAGTACCTGATCGAAGGTCAATGTATTGTATTTTACTGCATCTTCATACTTGCTTGGATCTTTATTATAAACACCATCAACTTTAGTGGCTTTAAGAATCAGATTCGCTTCAATTTCAATACCGCGTAAGCAAGCTGCTGTATCCGTAGTAAAGAATGGGTTTCCTGTACCGGCAACAAATACACACACTTCACCGCGTGTCAGGTGACGGATAGCATCACGGCTAGAATAAGATTCTACAACTGTCCCAATTGGTAAAGCTGACAGTAAGCGTGTTTTGATATTACGGCGCACCAAGGCATCACGCAGGGCCAGACCGTTCATTACAGTTGCCAGCATTCCCATTTGATCGCCTGTTACCCGACCGACCAGACCGTCTTTTTGTAGCTGGCTACCACGATACAGGTTACCACCACCGACCACGATACCGACTTGAACACCCAAACCAACCAAATGGGCAATCGATAAAGACATCTGATCCAGGATCTGGGCATCAATCCCCATGTCTTTATTCCCTGCCAGTGCTTCACCAGAAAGCTTTAACAGGATACGACCAAATCGAGGTTTTTTAGAATCCAACATCTTCCAACTCCAAAGTATTCAATTCAAAATATTTTTAATTCAAAATCTTAAGCAGACTTGATCGAAATCAGCTTGGCAAACAGGTCATATTCGTCTGCATCTGTAATTTCAACCTCGAGCACATCACCCGCCTTAATCCTGTTTTTATCAATATCTTCTACAAAGACATTGCCATCAATTTCAGGGGCGTCGGCATAAGAGCGTGCAACTGCAACCGGGAATTCATCTTCCAGGTCATCAACCAGCACAGTCATGGTCTGACCAATACGCTTTTGTAATTTTGCCGCGGAAATTTCCTGCTGTACCTGCATGAAACGTTCATAACGCTCCTGCTTGATTTCTTCCGGCACATGATCCGGCAAATCATTGGCCGTTGCACCTTCAACCGGTGAATAGGTAAAGCAGCCTACACGGTCCAGCTGTGCTTCTTTGAGCCATTCCAGTAATATCTGGAAGTCTTCTTCAGTTTCACCCGGGAAACCGACCACAAAGGTAGAGCGAATCACCAGCTCCGGACATTTTTCACGCCAGAGTTTTAAGCGCTCCAGTGTGTTTTCACTGTGCGCCGGACGTTTCATCAGCTTTAAGATACGCGGGCTGGCATGCTGGAATGGAATATCCAGATAAGGCAGAATTTTACCTTGGGCCATCAGATCAATGACTGCATCGACGTGCGGATAAGGATAGACATAGTGCAGACGCACCCAGATGCCAAGCTGACCTAAAGCTTCGCACATGTCATAGAATTTGGTTTTAACCGGCTGACCGTTCCAGAAATCCAGCTTATATTTGGTATCGACGCCATAAGCCGAAGTATCTTGAGAAATCACGAGTACTTCTTTAACACCGGCGCGTTTGAGTGCTGCTGCTTCTTCAAGTACGGAACCGACAGGACGGGAGACCAGATCACCACGCATGCTCGGAATAATACAGAAGGTACAACGATGGTTACACCCTTCCGATATTTTTAAGTATGCATAATGTTTAGGAGTTAAGCGGATACCCTGCTCAGGCACCAGATCAATAAATGGATTGTGTTTTGGTGGTTCAGGCACATATTGATGAACCGCATCCATTACTTCTTCATAGGCTGCTGCACCTGTCACTTTCAGGACATTCGGATGCATTTGACGAATTTTGTCTTCGTCTTTACCCAGACAACCTGTTACGATGACACGACCATTCGCGTTCATCGCCTCACCGATTGCATCTAAAGACTCTTGTACTGCAGATTCAATAAAACCACAAGTATTTACAACAACTAAATCAGCACCGTCATAATCCGATGCGACATCATAACCTTCAGTCTTTAACTGAGTTAAAATTCGTTCGGAATCTACCAATGCCTTAGGACAACCTAAAGAAACAAAACCGACTTTGGGGGATTTCATGAATCTGCGCTCCACTAGAATGCGCGTATTGTATGACTTTTCTAATCATAAAAATAGTTGAAAAGCTGACTCTTTGCATCACGCACCAAAATAACGCTATAAAATAACCAACACAAATAACAATGCACCAAAATGAATCATTTTTAGTTTACAGGCTGAATTTAATCCGTTATACCTGGATTTATTGATGTGCTTATCGCGTATTTCGTGCATTTTCAGCCGGATTTTATAGAGTTGTAAAGTTGGCGTACATCTTGCTTAATCCGCCTAACTCTTGAACTTTTAAATTTTTTATTGGGCTTTATGAAGATGCCATTGCGCCATTTTAAAACAGGGAAACGACTGCTAATGGATCAGCCTAATTCGATTGACTATCGTGTTTTGGTGGACAATATGACCACCGCTATTTTGCTGGTAGACCGTGATCTAAATATCTTTTATCTCAACTCGGCCTGCGAAGCCTTATTTGATATCAGTTTATTACGCGCATACGGCACACCAGTCATGAATATCCTGCATGTACCCACCGATGAGTTTAATACTGAAGAAGCACTGCTCAATACCTTGAGAACAGCTCAACCTTATACACGCCGTGAAGCCACGCTAAATGTCAACTTTAAAGACATTCATGTGGACTATATGGTGTCACTCTTAAATGCTGGCAAGGACTATCACCCACTTCTGCTGATTGAGCTAAATCAGCGTGACCGTATGCTGAAAATCTCCCGTGAAGAAAACTTTAGTCAGCAGCATCAGGTTGCCCGCCTGCTCATTCGTGGAGTTGCCCATGAAATCAAGAATCCGCTGGGAGGAATTCGTGGTGCGACCCAGCTCTTGGCCCGCAGCCTGAATGATCCGCAATATAAAGAATTTACTGACATTATTATCAGTGAGGTAGATCGGCTTAGAAATCTGGCCGATACCATGCTCGGTTCACGCCAGTTGCCGAGTTATCAAATGGTGAATGTACATGAACCACTTGAACGTGTCCGCGCGCTGATCGTAAACCAGACCAAGAAAAAAATTAAGATCATTCGTGATTATGACCTTTCTTTGCCTGAAGTTCTGGCAGACCGTGATCAATTGATTCAGGTCATGCTGAATATCTGTGCCAACGCCATTCAAGCTATAACGGAAAATAAAGATTTTTTCATCGAGCATCAGCCTGAGCTGATTTTAAGAACCCGGATTCAGCGCCTGATCACGATTAACGGTACGCTGCACCGTTCGGTGATCCGTATTGATATTGAAGATAATGGCCCTGGTGTTCCGGAAGATATTCTGGAATCGATCTTTTATCCGCTCGTTACCAGCCGTGCCAAAGGCACCGGACTTGGCCTCAGTATTGCTCAAAATATTATCCATCAGCACAACGGCATCATTGCCTGTCATTCCGCACCCGGAAAAACCATATTTAGCTTATATTTACCTTGGGAGTCAGACCATGCCACACAATAAAATATGGATCATTGATGATGATCGGACCATGCGCTGGGTGCTGGAAAAAACCTTCAAGGAAGAAGGCTTTGATGTCACCAGCTTTGAAGAAGCACAATCGGCTCTCGACCAGTTAAATAGTAATGCGCCTGACGTAATTTTAACCGATATCCGCATGCCCGGTATTGATGGCCTGACTTTTTTAAGCAAAGTCAAACATAAGTATCCTGACCTGCCTGTCATTATTATGACGGCGCACTCTGATCTGGAATCGGCAGTATCCAGTTATCAGACCGGCGCTTTTGAATATCTGCCAAAACCGTTTGATATTGATGAAGCACTGGCTTTGGTCAATCGTGCAATTTTACATCTGAATAAATTACAGCAGCAGGAATCTGCCAGAACAGCACCAGCTATTCAATCTACAGAAATTATTGGCGAATCACCGGCGATGCAGGAAGTCTTCCGTGCCATTGGCCGTTTATCCCAGTCGCATATTACGGTATTAATTAATGGTGAATCCGGTACCGGTAAAGAACTGGTCGCTCATGCCCTGCATCGTCATTCGCCGCGCAGTAACAAACCCTTCATTGCCCTGAATATGGCCGCGATTCCCAAAGACTTGATCGAAACCGAATTGTTTGGTCACGAAAAGGGAGCTTTTACCGGAGCAAATACACAACGTCAAGGCCGTTTTGAACAGGCCAATGGGGGTACCTTATTTTTAGATGAAATTGGCGATATGCCTTTTGAGACCCAGACCCGCCTACTGCGTGTTCTGGCCGATGGCGAGTTTTACCGTGTCGGTGGTCATATTCCGGTTAAAGTCGATGTCCGTATTGTCGCAGCCACCCATCAGGATCTGGAAAAACTGGTACAGGATGGACGTTTCCGCGAAGACTTATATCATCGCCTGAATGTCATTCGAATTCATATTCCGAAACTGGCTCATCGCAGTGAAGATATTCCAATGCTGGCACAACACTTTTTGGCACTTGCTGGCAAAGAGTTAGGCGTTAACCCTAAAATCTTGCGCCCAGAAACTCAGGAATATATGCAAAAGCTACCTTGGCAAGGGAACGTGCGTCAACTGGAAAACACCTGTCGCTGGCTCACCGTCATGATTACCGGTCGTGAGATCTATCCTCAAGACCTGCCACCAGAGTTAAAACAGATTCCCATCCAGCAGCAGGATGCAAGCGCTCTAATTCCAACCCCAAATCAGATTGCAGCTCCTCAATGGGATGAATTACTCGGCCAGTGGGCTATTCAAAAACTCAAAAATGGCGAAATGAAATTACTGGATGTGGCCACCCCGATGTTTGAACGCACTCTGATTAATGCAGCCCTGCAACAAACCCGTGGCCGTAAACGTCATGCCGCAGAACTGCTAGGCTGGGGACGCAACACTCTCACCCGCAAACTTAAAGAACTTGGAATGGACAGTGCCGATGACGATGTTGAAGAAGAAGCTGAAACCTAGTTATTCAGGTGTGTATTTCATAAATGGATTGCGCTGCAAGTTAAAACTGGGCAGATGAGGCATAAAAGAAAGGAAAAACCATCGCTATGTTCACTGTGCAAGAAGACGAATATGTTTTTTGTTATCTCATTATGAGTCATTCACTTAGAATGACTAAATCTCTTGTCTCTTGCCTTATATCAACTAAAAAAATCTTGCGAGATAGATCTCTAGTGTCGCAAGCATAGACGAAATATCAATAGACCCTAAACTTAGCCCTAAAAAAGCGCCAACTAATTGGGCGCTTTTTTATTAATCTGATTTTTAAAGAATCAGGGAGCAATACCGATATAGCGGGAATATCCCTCTATCCCCAGATCTGATTTTAAAATCAGATAGTCTGGATAACGACTTACACTAATCTCGGCAAACATATTGACCAGATCATCATTGGCGTGCAGATCATCCACCGAACGCAGCATGGTCTGTTCAAATTCATCGGTAATATATTCAAAACCAATATCCATGGCGATAAATAAGGTATGTTCGCAAGGCTGGATATACTGCTCTTCTTGCCAGTTAATAATGTTCTGCTGACAATGTGGACAGGCAATATTATCAGTCGCTGCAATATCCAGCTGAATTAATTGATAGCTCATCTTTCATATTCAAATCTTATCTGAGCCTATCTTAGCAAAAAATAGTAGCCGAATAACAACCCGATACCATTTCCATCACAGCAACCCTAGTTTAATGACGATCAGTAAATGGCACTCAAACTTCAAATATAAAAAATGCCAGTCAGTACTTCAATGACTGGCATGAGATGATTAGCCTTCTTTTTTCAGAAAAACCGTCTTAAATCAGGATTTATCTTGTATCTTATAGCGAGATAGCGCGGTTACAGCCACAGCAGAAATCACGACTGCTGGCAAACTTGCCCACAAAATACCGGTTGCACCCAAACCTAAAGCCAAGATCTTACCAGACAGCAATGGCCCAGTCATCGCACCCAAACGTCCAAGCGAGATTGCGGTACCCACCCCTGTGACCTTACCTGAACCAGTATAGAATATCGGGGAAATACCATACAGAATTGATTGTCCACCGGTTGAGAAAATCCCACCCATCAGTCCTGCCAAGATCAGCAATGGAATCACCTGACTGCTAAAGAGCAGGATCAATGCAATCGCCAGACCAACATAAATAATCATCGCGACTTGCCACAGCTTTAAGCGATCTAGCAAATAACCCAGACCTAAGGTACCAATCACCGCTCCCACCTGAAAGATCAGCATGATACTAAAAGCTTCCTGCTTGGATAAACCTTGTTCCATCAACAAGTTCGGTAACCAGCTAATCAGAATATAGTTAATCATCAAGGTAAAGAAAAAGCCAAACCATAGCGGCACAGTACGTTTATAGCGCTGCTCTTTAAAAAGTACATCTGTCATGGCCGGTACAGCAACATCCTGCTGCCCGGCTTGCTTGAACTGAACCGTACGCGGTTTATCCTTCAGAATAAAAGCCATAAATGGAAGCAGGAGCAAAGGTGTCAAGCCGCCAATCAGAAACAGGGTTTGCCAGCTGATATCTTGAAAGCAGATAGCCAGACCCGCTACAAAAATCGCTCCTACAGGCAAACCGCAGTACATCAGACTATTTAACTTGCCGCGGTTGGCTTCTGTCGCTTCATCTCCCACTACAGAAATCATGGTGGGCATCGCCGCACCTAAACCCAGTCCGGTTAGGAACCGTGCTACATATAAAATCTCAACACTCGGCGCAATCGCGGTAAGTGCGAAGAATATTCCAAAAACTGCCACAGATAACATCAAGACACGTTTTTGTCCCAGATAGTCGGCAATACGGCCACCAAAAAAAGCCCCGAAGAGCATGCCGAAAACACCCAGACTGAACACATAGCCCATCTGCACCTGACCTAATACAAATGTTTCTGCAATTCCTTTTGCAGCAATTCCAGGTGCCTGCAAGTCAAAGCCTTCAAAAAATGCGACCCAAAAACACAAAAAAATCACCAGGAGTTTTTGTGTTTTCTCCTTTGGCGCCAACATCATGATTGATCTCCTTCAATAAAAGGCTCTGTCTATATTTAGCCTACTATTGAATTGTTCAGCGAATCGAGCTAAATAAACACCACTACAATAGTAGGATTTATGCTCGAGTCCTGAGCTTATTTAAGAAGAATAAGATCTAAAATCAATAACAACAGGAGAAACACCAAATAAGCAAAAATATTAAACTTATACTTATCAATAATTTATAAAATTAGTAACTTATAACTATAGAATCATCATTTTAAATGATCATCTTCCCGATTCAATAAAAAAGCCCGCATTTAGCGGGCCTTTTTAATTCAAACGATTAAGCAGACTTCTTGGTTTGGGCATTCTTACGAATCGTAATCATCACCAACTGCACTGCTGCAGGTGTCACTCCCGGAATACGGCTCGCCTGACCTAACGTTTCAGGACCCACATCCTTCAGTTTCAGAGTAATTTCACGGGAAAGGCCCGAGACGGCATCATAATCAAAGTCTGCAGGAATTCTGGTTTCCTCAAGACGCTTCATTTGTGCCACATCTTGATGCTGACGGTTGATATAACCTGCGTATTTCACCGCAATCTCGATCTGATCACCAACCTGCTGTGATACTTCAGAGCCAGTAAGTTCTGCGATTTGTGCAAAAGTAATATTCGGACGTTTCAGCAGATCAATCGCAGAACATTCTTTGGAAAGATCTGCACCTGTCATCTCTACGAATTTTTTACCCATCGGGTTATTTGGGGCTGCCCATAGATCTTGCAAACGCCCTGTTTCACTCTCGACAGCTTCCATTTTTTCACAATACGCTGCCCAGCGCTCATCATCTACCAGACCAAGTTCACGGCCAATTGGCGTTAAGCGCTGATCCGCATTGTCTTCGCGCAGCATCAAACGGTACTCTGCACGTGAAGTGAACATACGATACGGTTCTTTGGTTCCCAAAGTAATCAGGTCATCCACCAGGACTCCCATATACGCTTCATCACGTTTCGGGGTCCACTGCTCCTGGTCCCAGGCACGACGTGCAGCGTTCAAGCCTGCAAGCAGACCTTGCGCCCCCGCTTCTTCATAACCGGTAGTACCGTTAATTTGACCAGCAAAATACAGGTTATTGATCGCTTTGGTTTCAAGCGTAAACTTCAAGGCTTGCGGATTAAAATAATCATATTCAATTGCATAACCTGGACGAAGAATATGCGCATTCTCCATACCACGGATTGAACGCACCAACTCAAACTGAACATCAAATGGCAATGACGTTGAAATACCGTTTGGATAAAGCTCGTGCGTATCCAGTCCTTCTGGTTCCAGAAACACCTGATGCGAATCTTTGTCCGCAAAGCGGTGAATCTTATCTTCAATAGAAGGACAGTAACGTGGACCAACTCCCTCGATCACACCGGTATACATTGGAGAGCGGTCTAAACCACCACGGATAATCTCATGGGTTCTTTCATTTGTATGCGTAATCCAGCAATTTACCTGTTCAGGATGCATTGAAGCATCTCCCATGAACGACATGGTCGGTGACGGAAAATCGCCCGGCTGTGCTGTCATGACTGAGAAGTCAACTGAGCGCGCATCAATACGTGGTGGTGTTCCGGTCTTTAAGCGCCCTACAGGGAGTTGCAGCTCACGTAAACGATGTGCCAGGGAAATAGAAGGTGGATCACCCGCACGGCCACCACTCGACTTTTCCAGACCGACATGGATGATGCCACCCAGGAATGTACCCGCAGTCAGCACCACAGTTTTGGCATCAAAGCGAATGCCCATTTGGGTCACGACGCCTTTGACAGTATCGCCTTCAACAATCAGGTCATCTGCAGCTTGCTGGAAAATATCCAGATTCGCCTGGTTTTCCAAAGTCTCACGAATTGCAGCCTTGTAGCGTACACGATCCGCTTGCGCACGTGTGGCACGTACTGCTGCACCTTTACGTGAGTTTAAAATACGAAATTGAATACCACCTTTATCAGCAGCCAGCGCCATTGCGCCGCCCAAGGCATCAACTTCACGCACCAGATGCGACTTACCAATACCACCAATTGCCGGATTACAGCTCATCTGCCCTAAAGTCTCAATATTATGAGTCAAGAGTAAAGTCTGTCGCCCCATACGCGCCGCAGCCAGGGCCGCTTCCGTACCTGCGTGACCGCCACCGATAACAATGACATCGTAAACTTTAGGATAATGCATAGTGGTATATTGAGAGATAAAAAAGGATAGCTGAGTATTATAGCAAAATTCAGCCTAAATTTGACAGAACCCCTGTAATTTATCTCCACACCATACTTTTTCAGTCCTGCTGAATATTGCAATGTAATCTTAACTTGCAGACTTTATATATAAATTAAACATTTAAGCTTAAAAAATTACTTGATTAACATTGCTTAATTTTGAGTATTTTTTAAGCTATTTATGTTGACATTACAACCAAAGGTATAAAAGATGAATAAGAATTTGTTTCTATCCGCTGCCCTCTGTAGTCTATGTCTCGCCCCGTTTGTGGCTTCAGCAAATGATAAGGTCGAGAAAGTTTATAATGCACAAAAATACCAACAGGTTTGTAAAGGCAAATCACAAGGTGCACCAGTCAGCTTTGCTTACCGCGGTATTATCTGGAATGGGACCTGTGAGCCACAATTTTTCCCATCTTCAGGCACCAGTTCTTTAAGAGGCGATGAACCGGAACTATATAATGCTTGTAGTACAGGCAATGTAACCTCAGTCACCATTAACGGTACTGAAATGCGTGGCAAATGTGCCTTAGGTTTTACCGTTCCTCATCCTCAGAACAATATGATGCAACAAAATCAAACGATGCCTGCAACCACTCAGAGAGGGATGTAAGCTGCCCGAGTAACAGCTTAATTTAAATTCAACTCAAACGGGCAAACTGACTAGGTTTTGTCCGTTTTTTATTTTTTTGTTGCTTATTTGTATAGCTAAGATAAACTTCAAAACACTTAAAAAATGAATAATAAGAAGGAAACTTCATGGACTCGGGGTTTTTTAGTTTATTTTTGCCAATCACTCTGGCAATTATGATGATGGGGCTGGGACTGGAACTGACCTTCAAAGACTTTCTTAAGGTACTTCGCTATCCAAAAGTAATTTTTATTGCCTTGTTTTCTCAACTGGTGATTTTAACCAGCCTGGCATTTCTGATTTGTCTGGTTTTAAACTTGCCTCCTCTGCTGGCAGTCGGGTTGATGCTCCTGTCAGCGTCCCCTGGCGGCCCTACAGCGAATTTGTTCAGTTATTTAAATAAGGGGGATGTTGCACTTAATATCACTTTAACTGCTTTCAATACTGTTATCTCCCTCTTTACTTTACCCTTTATTATTAATCTGTCATTACATTATTTTCTTGCTGATCAAAGCAGTATCAGCTTACCACCTGAAAAAATTATGCAGGTTTTTCTGATTACAATTATTCCGGTCATGATCGGCATGCTGGTACGGGCCAAACTCCCTCAACTGTCGATCAGTGCGCACCACACGATGCGCCTGCTCTCTGTGAGTTTTTTATGCATTTTATTTACCTTTGCCATTTTTAGGGAACGTTTCAACCTGATTGAATATTTTGCCAGCGTCGGTACCGCGACAGTATTACTCTGTTTTTCCAGCCTGTTTATCGGTTATTGTCTTCCCTTAATGATGAAGATTCCGGAAAGGATGGTGCGGGCCTGCACTTTTGAAATCGGCATTCATAACACGGCCATTGCCATGACCATTGCTATTTCGGTTTTAGACAATGTCACGATTGCTATCCCGGCCGGAATTTACAGTATTGTAATGTATGTTTTTGCCACGATTTTTGGCTGGATGATCAGTCGTCAAAAAGTAAATTATAGACCTAACCGTCACTTACCCAATTTGTAATTTTCTTGGCATGACCAGATTTAAGCTGTATGCTTTTTTCAAAGTAAATCAAAACGATTAGAATAATTTTACCAAGGAGTATGCAGATGGATTCTGGCATTATTACTATATTTTTACCCCTCGCTCTGGCGATTATTATGGTGGGTTTGGGGCTGGAGCTCACGCCCAAAGATTTTGCACGCGTGACCCAGCATCCCAAAGCCGTGCTGGTCG
>NZ_SMTB01000140.1:0-4129 GCF_006864105.1 Acinetobacter sp. RF14B
CCGTTGCGCTTGGCGGCGGCGGAGCCAAAGGCTTTGCCCATATCGGGGTGTTGAAAGTCCTGGAGTCACATGGTATTAAACCTAAAATTGTCACTGGCACCAGTGCCGGAAGTTTTGTCGGCAGCCTGTACGCTAGCGGTAAGTCTCCTTATCAATTACAACAAATTGCCCTGAATTTTAAAGAATCCGATATTCGGGATTTAACCCTGAACCGGCAAGGAATTATTGCGGGCCAAAAACTTCAGGATTACGTCAATAGCCAGATTGCGAACAAACCCATTGAACAGTTCCCGATCCGTTTTGCCGCAGTTGCTACCCGGTTAGACAATGGACGTAAGGCAGATTTTATTAAAGGCAATGCCGGACAAGCCGTTCGTGCCTCTTGCAGTATTCCGAATGTCTTTGTGCCTGCAGTCATTGGCGGCAAAAAATATATTGATGGCGGTCTGGTCAGCCCGATTCCGGTTAAAACGGCCAAGGATATGGGCGCCGATCTGGTGATTGCCGTAGATATTTCTGCCCGGCCGGACAGCAGCAAAGCCATCAATATGTGGGGACTGCTGGATCAAACTATTAATATCATGGGACAGCAAAGTATTAATGAAGAGCTGAAACAAGCGACCGTGGTGATTCAGCCGCAAGTGGGCCATATCGGCACGCTTGATTTAAAGTCCAGTAATGCCACCATTCTGGAAGGTGAAAAAGCCGCCCAGCTGAAAATTCGCGCCATTGAAAAAGCCATTCATGATTTCAAACAGTCTCCGGCTGCATTTAAACCGCCACGCCCTGCCAGATTCTGATCCACGAGTTTTTTTATATTCATCTGTGGCAGCATCTGTTACATTGGAGCAAATCATATAAAGATGATGATTAATTAAATACTTAGCGATATAGGTCACGATATGGAATTAGTTCTTGAACCTTGGCACTGGTTTGTATTAGGGATTCTGCTGATCCTTTCAGAATTACTCTTGCCTGCATTTGCTGCCCTATGGTTCGGGATAGGTGCCCTCATGGTCGGTATTCTGTACTGGATGTTCCCGATGATGGGTCTGACCACCCAGCTCCTGACCTGGATCGTGCTTTCGGTTCTGTGTACGCTACTCTGGTTCAAATTTATCAAGCCGCTTTCAACCGACAAGACCAAGGCCGGACTGTCACGTGAAGCCACGATTGGTCAAATTGGCATGGTCATTCAAACCAATATGGAGCATGGGCAAATCCGGGTACGCTTTCCCATGCCGGTATTAGGCTCAGATGAATGGAATTGCCGGGCACTGGATAAGGTACAGGTCGGAGATCGTGTTCGTGTCGTAGAAATTCTCGGCAATGACCTGGTCGTACAACCCCACAGCACTCATTATCAAAATGAAAAAGGTGAATAAGCTATGTCTAGTGGCTCTATAATTGTTCTTGCATTTTTAGCTTTTGTTGCAATTACCATCTTTAAAGGTGTGCGTATTGTTCCGCAAGGTTATAAGTGGATCGTACAAAGACTCGGTAAATACCATACCACCCTGAATCCGGGCCTGAATTTCGTGATTCCCTATGTCGATGAAGTCGCCTATAAAGTCACAACCAAAGATATCGTGCTGGATATTCCCTCTCAAGAAGTGATTACCCGTGATAACGCGGTGCTGCTCATGAATGCCGTGGCGTATATCAACCTGACCACACCTGAAAAAGCTGTATACGGTATTGAAAACTACTCTTGGGCTATCCAAAACCTGGTTCAGACTTCACTACGTTCTATCGTGGGTGAAATGGATCTGGATGATGCTTTATCTTCACGTGACCATATCAAAGCACGTTTAAAGTCCAGTATTTCAGATGATATTTCAGACTGGGGCATCACCTTAAAAACCGTAGAAATTCAAGATATTAAGCCATCTATTACGATGCAGACCGCAATGGAAGAGCAAGCCGCTGCAGAACGTCAGCGCCGTGCAACCGTAACCAAGGCCGATGGTGAAAAACAGGCTGCCATTCTGGAAGCGGATGGTCGTCTGGAAGCTTCACGCCGTGATGCAGAAGCACAAGTCGTTTTGGCTGAGTCTTCACAACGTGCCATTGACATGGTGACCTCTGCAATTGGAGATAATGAAATCCCGGTGGCATATTTACTTGGTGAACAATATGTCAAAGCCATGCAAGATATGGCCAAATCTCCAAATGCCAAAACTGTGGTACTGCCTGCCGATATACTCAATACCATCCGCGGCGTGATGGGAAGAAATCATTAAAATACCCTCTTCCTCTTCTGAAAACAGGCAGCCATCAGGTTGCCTATTTTCCTTTGGGACAAGAAATCTCAGCAAAGAGTGTGAATTTATGGTTAAATTTCGCATTTATTTTGAAATCCTTCGGACTTGGCTGGAAATATACGTCCCGACGTCACTCTGGTCATCATGAAAGTCCTTATTTCGATCTCCTGTGAAAACTCGAAAATGGATATTGTATGAGTCCCCTAAATCCGACCTTAATTACCTTTCTTCTTTATATCGTCGCCATGGTCGTGATTGGCCTGATGGCTTATCGCGCAACCAATAACTTTTCTGATTACATTTTAGGGGGCCGACGTTTAGGTAGTTTCGTAACTGCACTTTCTGCCGGGGCTTCTGACATGAGTGGTTGGCTGCTAATGGGCTTGCCAGGTGCAATTTATCTTTCTGGCCTGTCAGAGATGTGGATTGCAATTGGCCTGATCATCGGCGCATGGCTGAACTGGCTGCTGGTTGCCGGGCGTTTACGTGTACATACCGAAGTCCAGCACAATGCCCTGACCCTGCCAGATTATTTCTCCAACCGCTTTAATGACCAGAAGAAAGTCCTGCGTATTGTGTCAGCCTTTGTCATTCTGATTTTCTTTGCAATTTATTGTGCTTCAGGCATGGTTGCCGGTGCCCGTCTGTTTGAAAGTATGTTTGGCCTGTCTTACAGTACAGCTCTCTGGATCAGTGCGATTGCGACCATCAGCTATGTGTTTATTGGTGGTTTTCTGGCTGTCAGCTGGACCGATACCATTCAGGCCGGCCTGATGATTTTTGCACTTTTATTGACGCCAATTGTGACCTTGCTGACGTTCTCCGATCTGTCACAGGTCACGTTGGCGCTGGAAGCTGCCCGTCCACAGGCCATGAATCTGGTGGGTGATCTGAGTACCGTAGCCATTCTTTCACTGATGGCATGGGGCTTAGGTTATTTTGGCCAGCCGCATATTCTGGTGCGTTTTATGGCGGCAGATTCTGTCAAGTCGATTCCAAATGCACGCCGTATTGGTATGACCTGGATGATTCTTTGCCTGGGCGGTGCAGTCGCAGCAGGTTTCTTTGGTATTGCTTATTTCCAGGCTCATCCAGAATTAGCCACTGTTGTGAGTACCAATCCTGAAACAGTATTTATGGAACTGACCAAAATCCTGTTTAATCCATGGATTGCCGGGATTGTGCTGGCTGCAATTTTGGCGGCTGTCATGAGTACCTTGAGCTGCCAGCTTCTGGTCTGTTCAAGCACCCTCACCGAAGATTTTTATAAATCTTTTCTGCGTAAAAATGCCTCACAAAAAGAGCTGGTGTGGGTCGGCCGCTTAATGGTGCTTCTGATTGCCCTGCTTGCCATCTGGATGGCGGGTAATCCTGAATCTAAAGTACTGGGCTTGGTGTCTTATGCCTGGGCCGGTTTTGGTGCAGCGTTCGGCCCTCTGATTATTCTGTCACTGTTCTGGAAGCGCATGACTTTAAATGGTGCTCTGGCAGGGATGATCGTCGGTGCTGCTATGGTTATTCTCTGGAAAAACACATTGGGCGTTACTGGTCTGGGAGTTATTCCAGCTGGAATCTATGAAATTATCCCCGGCTTTATGTGCTCATGGATTGCGATTGTACTGGTGAGCCTGATAGACAAAACCCCAACTGCCGCAATTACCACCCGTTTTGAAGAAGCAGAACGTCTGTATAACCAAAGCAAATAATTGAGCGATCCACTAAAAAGAGGACGTTAAGTCCACTGCTGTCCCATAGTTTGCTTTAAATAAAAAAACCTGAGTCCTAACAGTTAAAATATGAGTGCAAACAAACACTTTAACGACTAGGATTCAGGTTTTGTCACATCAGAATACCGTATTTCATGA
>NZ_SMTB01000141.1:0-3937 GCF_006864105.1 Acinetobacter sp. RF14B
TTTTTTGTTGACTGTTTTTGCTATGGGTTGGCTGACTATATTTATGAGTCCATTTCAGGCAGCAACTTTACTCATTGTACCTTAAATGCTGACCAATTTTTTTTTTTTTTTTTTTTTTTTTTTTGTTCTTTATTTTTTTTTTTTTTTATTGCTCCGCCGACCACCGAAATCTAAACCCTCTCCTACCCCCTTTCCCTCCACCCCGCTCTTCCGATCTCCAAACGGCTCAGCCAGCTCCAGCACCCGCTTCAAGCGCTGGTCATCACGACCTTTCAGCGTAAAAAGCGTCAAGACACGTTCAGGCTCCAGCTCCAGCAATGACTCTACTGAATGTACGCCATAATAATACTCAGGTTTAGCCATGAACGACCTCGAAATCAGTGAAGAAAAAGACAAAAAAAGAAAAATCCTGCAAAGCCAACTTCACAGGATTTCCATATCACGCCTAGTTTAACTGATTCAAATGAAAATTTCTTGATCGGTTACAGCTCATCTTGCGGTGTATTTAGCCTTCAAAATGGCAAACATAGTCCAGCACATCATCGGTTTCAATCTTGAAGCGGCTGTTGCCGGCTACATAGAAAGACTGACCCGCGCGAAATAGCTCTTTTTCTTCACTGTCGCCGATCTGCACGCGGCATTCACCTGAAATGATTTCCATGCGCTCAGGGACATGCGTTTCAAATGTTAATGCATTTTCTGAAGGTAAAATTACCCCTAAGGTTTTTTTGGTGCCATCTTCAAACTGCACCACATGGCTGATGCATAGTCCGCCAAAATACACATTTGATTTTTTAAGTACAGATACATGATCAAACTGCGCTGACATGCGATTTCTCCAGATAAAGCATTTTGTAATATTTTGATTGTTGTAGTTTAAATGTGCCCCTACAACTAATCAATCAAAGTTTGTCGGACTTGAATGAAATTCTTCAGCCCTCGGAGGCTGCCTGTGCCATTGACAATTTTATTGCAGTAAATTCCCGCTCAACCGGTGATCTTTCCTATCATTAAACAGCCTCCGCATTCACTTCAGGCCCTAAACTAAGTTTTCTTCATGTCAAATATATGAAAAAAATTAATAAGTTTCTGCAGCCAAATCTGAAGATGCAGAACAACACGATCAAATAAGCGTGTATTAATCACTAAAATTTAAGATAGAATGAAAGCGATCTATCCTGATTTATAATAACAGCCGTGTTGCTATAGTAGAGCAACCTACTTGCTATTTCATTCAAACTTTTCGCAGCCCGGATGCGTTTATGCTGACACATTTAACTCTGATCAATTTTGCTTTGGCCGAGCATCTTGCTATTGATATTAAACAAGGTTTTAACGTTCTTACTGGCGAGACCGGCGCAGGAAAATCCTTATTACTGGATGCCTTGTCGGCCTGCCTGGGTGAGCGAACCGACACCAATTATGTGCGGTATGGCGCAGAAAAAGCAGATGTAACCGCCACCTTTAGCTATCAGGAAAACAGCCCTGAGGCAATCTGGTTAAAAGAGCATGAACTAGATGATGAGTCAGGCGAAATCCATTTACGCCGGGTGATTTTTGCCACCGGTCGCAGTAAGGCCTGGATTAATGGCCGTCCCAGCAGCCTGTCTGAGCTCAAAGAAATTGGCCGTTTGCTGGTACAACTTTACAGCCAGCATAGCCAGCAGCAATTACTGGAACCACCTTATCCTAAACACTGGCTAGACCGTTACAGCAATTTCTATGCGCCTGCTCAGGAGGTACGAGATGCCTACAGCAGCTGGCAAAAAAATATCCGGCAACATCAGGCAGCTCTAGATGCCCAGGCAACGCGTAAGCAGCGCATGGAAACGCTGGAGTTACAACTCGAAGAGCTCGAAGAAGTCATCCAGACGGATTATCAGGAAATTGAACAGGAGTTTGACCGTCTCTCACACCATGAAGCTATTATGCAGGATTGTGTCTACAGCCTGACTGGCCTGGATGAAGGCGAACAGAATATTTCTCAGGAACTGGCTTCAATTTTACGGCGGATGGAAAGCCATGCGGGCCGCAGTGAACAGCTCTCTGACATTTATACCTCTTTACTGAATGCGCAAAGTGAACTCGAAGATGCGACGGCGAATTTACGCCAGTTTATGGATCGGCAAAGTTTTGATCCAGCGCGGATGGAAGAATTAAACCTCCAACTGGAAGTGTTTCACCGTTTAGCACGCAAATACCGCACCCAGCCTGAGCAGCTCAAAGAAGAGTATGAAACCTGGCAGGCCGAGCTGGAACAGTTGCATCAGCTGGAAGATCCGGAAACTCTGGCGGAGCAGGTCGAAGTCTCTTATCAGGAGTTCCTGAACAAAGCCCAGCATCTGGATCAGATTCGCCGTGAGGCGGCTGAACCTCTGGCAAAAAAACTGACCGAGCAGGTCAAGCTGCTGGCTTTGCCGGAGGCACATTTTGAATTTAAGTTTGAGCCTTTAGAGCACCCTTCCAGCGAAGGCCTGAGCTTTATCCAGCTCTTGTTTACTGCCAACAAAGGCATTCCGGCCCAACCTTTGGCACGGGTCGCTTCAGGCGGTGAACTGTCGCGTATTGCCTTGGTCATGCAGGTGATGAATGCCGAAAAAACTGAAGCCGAAGTACTGGTCTTTGATGAAATTGATGTCGGCATTAGCGGTGGAACCGCAGAAGTGGTGGGACGTTTACTGGCTGATCTGGCACAACATGTACAAATTCTGTGTATTACCCATCAGGCACAGGTAGCAGCACAATCTGACCAGCATCTGCTGGTGAAAAAGCGTCAGACCAATCCGGCCAGCAGCACAATCATCGACCTGAAAGAAGATGATATTATTCAAGAACTTGCTAGAATGACTGGCGGAGTGGAAATTAATGAAACCACCTTGCAGCATGCACGGCAGTTACGGCAGTTAAAGTTTCAGCAGGTTTAAGAAATGACGGTCATCACAAAAAACAGTTGGTGAATTGATAAAGCTCTAGTAACGTAATAATGAATATCATAGGATTTCTCTGCAAAGAAATTGATTTCAAGGAGAATTGCTCAGGTGACTAAACAATATCTGGCTCATCGTTGTCTGATTGCTCCCCCCCATGCAAATGACGATTTTTTTGCCCATACCGTAATTTATCTGGCCCGCCACGATGAAGATGGCGCACAGGGGATTATTATTAATCGACCGACGGGTATTCAGATTAAAGAATTGCTGAATGATCTGGATATAGAAGCAGATAACGTCAACCCGCATGAAGTACTGCAAGGTGGACCTTTACGCCCTGAAGCCGGTTTTGTTCTGCATACCGGCCAGCCAACCTGGCACTCTTCAATTGCTGTGGGAGAAAATGTCTGCATTACCACCTCCAAAGATATTCTAGATGCGATTGCGCATAATGAAGGTGTAGGCCGTTACCAGATTGCACTCGGTTATGCGAGCTGGGGCAAGCATCAGCTGGAAGAAGAAATTGCGCGTGGTGACTGGCTAATCTGCGATTCCGATATGGATCTGATTTTTGATCTGCCCTATGACGACCGTTGGGATGCAGCTTATAAAAAGATCGGTGTAGATCGCAGCTGGTTTTCTTCCGAGATTGGCCATGCCTGATTTAGCATCTCAAACCATTATGGCCTTTGATTTTGGTACCCAAAAAATGGGCATGGCCGCGGGTCAGTCCCTGATTGAAAGTGCTCATCCCCTGCCTTTATTTCCGATGAAAGACGGCATTCCCGACTGGGCAGCCTTATTAAACATTGTAAAAACCCATCAACCGCATCTTATTCTGGTGGGTCTACCTTTAAATATGGATGACAGCGAGTCCGAGCTGTCGACACGCGCACGCAAATTTGCCCGCCGTTTACGTCATCAAACTAATATTCAGACTCTGATGGTTGATGAGCGCCTCACCACTCGCGAAGCACGGGATGAACTCGATCATTACCAGGCGCAGG
>NZ_SMTB01000142.1:0-3934 GCF_006864105.1 Acinetobacter sp. RF14B
CCCACTGACGCATGGGTTGTTCAGGCAGTACTTCATCAACCAGCAAGGCGGCACTTTCGGCCATCCGCCGCGCCCCACAGCTCGGGCAGAAACCGCGACGCTTACAGCTGAAAGCGACCAGGTGCTCGGCGTGGCAAGACTCGCAGCGAACCCGTAGAAAGCCATGCTCCAGCCGCCCGCATTGGAGAAATTCTTCAAATTCCCGTTGCACATAGCCCGGCAATTCCTTTCCCTGCTCTGCCATAAGCGCAGCGAATGCCGGGTAATACTCGTCAACGATCTGATAGAGAAGGGTTTGCTCGGGTCGGTGGCTCTGGTAACGACCAGTATCCCGATCCCGGCTGGCCGTCCTGGCCGCCACATGAGGCATGTTCCGCGTCCTTGCAATACTGTGTTTACATACAGTCTATCGCTTAGCGGAAAGTTCTTTTACCCTCAGCCGAAATGCCTGCCGTTGCTAGACATTGCCAGCCAGTGCCCGTCACTCCCACTCAATAGTTGCCGGCGGCTTTGAGGAAACATCGTAGGTTACCCGCGAAATACCGGGAATCTCATTAATGATGCGGCTAGAAACCGTTTCTAAAAACTCATACGGCAAGTGTGCCCAGCGCGCTGTCATAAAATCGATAGTTTCTACTGCGCGCAATGCCACCACATACTCATAGCGGCGGGCATCGCCCACTACGCCAACCGACTTCACTGGCAAGAATACAGCGAAGGCTTGGCTGGTTTTGTGATACAGGTCAGCGGCATACAGCTCTTCGATAAAGATGGCATCAGCCAAGCGCAACCTGTCGGCATATTCTTTTTTTACTTCGCCAAGAATACGCACACCCAAGCCAGGGCCAGGGAAGGGATGACGGTAAACCATGTCGTAGGGCAGACCTAACTCCATACCGATCTTGCGCACCTCATCTTTAAACAGCTCGCGCAGCGGCTCCACCAGCTTGAGCGTCATAACACATTGATATTAGCTTCAATCTCTAAACCGTTGATTTGGAAATACATAATACCCTATTTGTTCATTCTTTTGTTATTTGTTGTATGTTGCGTTATTCCATCAATAATTTTATTCCAATCTTCGAAATGTAGTTCGTGTCCGGTTCCATCAAGCGTTATTAGTTTTGAGCCGTTTATCTTTTCAAGTAAAACTGCTGAATTCTTAAAATGCCATATTTTATCGTCCGTTCCGTGTACAATTAAGGTTGGTTGATTGATTTCGCTCAATCTGTTCCAGTATTCTTCACCACCTTGCAGTGCCGCATGATTGAACATACTTATATAGTTATTAGCTCTTTTAAATTCGGCTCTAATCAGTTTTTCACTTCTTTGTTTGTCAAATTGTTTCCTGCCGCTCATCAATTCAGCACCTTGAATTAAATAATTTGCCACACTGTCTTCATTTGTCCAATCTACGGTTTCAGCTTTTCCGTGAAAATCTAAAATACGCGTATCCATTTCAGGAATTGTGGGGTCTGAGTCGCCCCAAGGACCTGATGAGATTAGTGTTATTGAACTTACCCTGTCGGCATATTTTATTGATGCTATTTGAGAAATCAGTCCGCCCAGTGAAATTCCCACAAAATTGGCTTTGACTATTTTATAGCCGTCCAAAATTGAAATAGCATCATGGGTTAAGTCAACAATATCATAGGGGGTTGAACCCGGTTCGTAATTAGTAGATTTTCCTACGTCCCTATTGTCGTAGCGAATAACAAAAAATCCCTTTTCAGATAGTTTCTGGCAAAATTCAGCATCCCAATACAACATGGATACCGTTGCTCCCGCAATCAAGAGTATTGCCGGATCTTTTTCACATCCAAAACTTTCGGTAAAAAGTCTTATTCCGTTTTTTTTAACTATTTTCTCTTTCATTTCCTCGCCTTTCTGTTTTATAGATTCATTAGTTTTTGGAAAGAAAAGTCGAGGCTGAACATTTCCGTTTCGTTTATTATTGATTCTGCCTGTGCTTCTCTTCCATAAGCAAACATTTGCTGTTCATAATTTTCAATAGCCTCTTCAATGCTGTTAAATTTCCCATTGGTCAGATTATCCGACAATATCAAGGCATCCATCAACCCACTGTTTACGCCTTGTCCTGCAAAAGGAGGCATCAAATGAGCAGCATCTCCAATCATCGTTATGGGTAATGGACGCTTACTTTTCCAAGACTTATCTAAGGGAAATATTCGTGTCGCTAACCCTACAAAAGATGATGTCAAACGAATCAGTTCTTTGTAGCGTTCGTCCCAATCGGAAAATTTTTTCAGGAGAAAATCAACGACACTATTTCTGTCTTGAAAATCTACCCGCGTTTTGCTTTTCCATTCATCAGGTGTTTTAAAACTTATTCCAAAATGCAATGCACCATTATTATTAGGATTCGCAAATAATAAATTACCTTGATGAGCAGCCATTAGCCGGTTTCCATTGCAAAGCTGAAAAAATCCAGGACAGTTCACCTCCGGTTGATGAATATCGGCTTGTATATTGAAAGTACCTGTTTCTTCAACTTCCGTGTCGGTAACAAATTTTCTTACTTTAGACATTCCACCATTGGCAATAATAACCAGATCTGCTGTTTCACTCGATTTATCCTCAAAAGTTAGTATCCACTTCTCCTTATCAGGTTCAAGGGTAACAAGTTTTCTATCCCAAATGACGGTATCATTTTGTAAACTATTTAATAGGATAGTCCTTAAGTCATTTCTGTTTATTTCAGGATTGTCAAAACGATTTTCGGGTCTTACATTTTTTGTGGTTAAAATATTGCCCTTTTCATCAACAATATTTACACCCATTGGTAAAGCTAAGTCATAATAAGTTTGTAACAATCCCGCTCTTTTCATTGCTTCCTGTCCCGAATCCCTGTGCAGATCAAGTGTCCCACCAAAAATCCTTGCATCTTGGTCTTTGTCTCTCTCGTAAACTGTAATGTCCACGCCGTTTTGCTGTAACAATCTCGCCATTGTTAATCCAACAGGCCCGGCACCAATTATTGTAATTTTTTTATGTTTTAGTAAAGTCATATTCTTGTTCGCTGGTTTTAATGTCAACTAATGTCTGTCAATTTAATCACTTTTTTTTTTTAAATTCAAACACGGATTTTCCTGATAACTTTAGCTTTTGCCCTTTTTTTAAGCCGTTCGGAAAGTCAATTGCTAAAATTGCTGTATAATCAATTTCTATTTCAGTGCTGTTGTCAAAATGCCTAAACGATTTAACTGTCTGTGTTCTCTTTGCAAAGTATGTTTTTGCTGTTTCTGCCTGTTGTTTAAACGCTGTTAACCCTTTCAGCGATAAACTTATATCATTATTTTGAATGTTTTCAAAAACAATATTATCGTCAAGGTCTGCAACCATTTTTTTGATATCAAATTGGTTGTATCCATCGATGTAGTTATTGATGATGTTTACTCTGTCGGTCATATTTTGTAATTATTTATCGGTTACATATTGGTGTTGTCTGTAGGTTGTTCTACGATAATTGCCAACTTTTAACTTCTATACGAAGGAACATGTTGGGATACTTGAACTTTCGATTTAGCGCCAACACGAGCAAACCGAAGTTAGCACCTACTCTCTATTCAGCATATTTTTTAAAAATACTTGTGGCAATGTGTCCGCCAAAACCAAAAGTATTACTCATTGCGTAATTCACTTGCCGTTGTTGTGATTGGTGTAACGTCAAGTTAAATATATCCCTATATTCAGGTTCAATATCTACCGAATTGATTGTTGGCGGAACAATGTTATTCTGAACAACGTATAGGAAGAATAAACGCCCTTTTCACCCAAGTCCAACAGCTTTGGACCGCAGTTGACTCTTTCGACACCCCTGCGATGCAACCCAATCCGGCTGACGGGGAGCCAGCAACGCTGAAAATTTACCCTCCTCTTTCCCACTAGCGGCTCCTTTTCCGACAACCAGCAC
>NZ_SMTB01000143.1:0-3853 GCF_006864105.1 Acinetobacter sp. RF14B
TAATTCAAGTGAATTTGTTTGAAAGAAGAACTTTAAAAGCTTTATTTTCACCCGATAAAATACCCATAAAACAAGAGGAAGCTCAAATGAGCTTCCTCTTGTGAAAAATTGTGGGACAGCAATGGCCTTCGGGCTGCTTTTAAGCCCACTGATCCTTGTTCCGATCAGAAGAGATGCTTTGGGAATTCGTCTGATTTATCCTATGCTATAACTTTGAGATGAATTCAATATGCCAGGCTAATACATGCATTCATTTGATGACTATTATTATTTTTATCTGGTCGTGAAACATGGCGGCTTTAGTGCAGCCAGTGAAGCCGCCTATATCACCAAGTCCAAACTCAGCCGGCGCATTCTGGACCTTGAGGCACAATTCAATGTCACCTTAATCCAGCGTTCCACACGCCATTTTAAAGTTACGCCCTTAGGTCAGGAATTCTTTCAGGAATGTGAAAAGATCATTCATCAGGTCGAATGCGCGCACAGTGTCCTGCTGAAACAGAGGAGCGAACCGCAAGGCCTGATCAAGCTCAGCTGCCCGTCACTCATGATGCACTATCAGGTGCGCAGCTTATTAAATGATTTTTTGCAGACCTATCCTCAGGTTCAGGTAGAAATGGAGCTGACCAGCCGGCGTGTCGATGTGCTGCATGATGATATTGATCTGGCAATTCGTACCAACTTTCAGGCGAATGAAGACTCCAGCATTGTGGTTCGTGATGTGATTAAAACCACGCACTGTTTAATCGCCAGCCCAAGTCTGCTAAAGAACCGCCAGATTGAGTCTCCGGCAGATCTGCATCAATTTCCAACTATCGTTCTGGGCACACAAAAACCACACCACTCTTGGCTTTTACAGCATATCAACGGTCATGAACAAATCGAAATTCCCTTACAGCCACGTATTAAAAGCAATGATTTAGCCGGAGTATATTATTCGGTGATGGATGGCTTGGGAATTGCCGACCTGCCTTATTTAACCGTTGAAAAAGATATACAGGCAGGCCGCCTGATACATATTTTGCCCGAATGGTGTTCCAATATGGGCACCGTACAACTGGTCTATGCCTCACGCAAAGGACAACGTCTGGTGATGGAAAAGCTAATCGAACATCTGATACAGGGTTTAAGGACTACCGCCACCCAGCATAACGGCTATATCAGCTGAGTCTTTTACAGCCTAAATAAAAAATCCAGCCTGTAGGGGCTGGATCTTGGCAGTTAGATCGAATCGATTAGATTTTACCGACCAGATCAATTGAAGGAGCCAGTGTCTCTTCACCTTCTTTCCATTTCGCAGGACATACCTCACCGGGATGTGCATGCACATATTGTGCTGCTTTGATCTTACGCAGCAGTTCCTGGGCATCACGGCCAATGCCACCGGCATTGATCTCAACGATCTGGATTTTACCATCCGGATCGATCACAAAAGTACCCCGATCTGCTAGGCCTTCAGCTTCAATCAGCACATCGAAATTTTTAGACAAGGTCCAGGTTGGATCACCAATTAACGGATACTGGATTTTACCAATCACGTCCGAAGTATCATGCCAGGCTTTATGAGTAAAATGAGTATCGGTAGATACGCCATAGATTTCCACAGCCAGCTTCTGGAATTCAGCATAGTTATCCGCCAAATCACCTAATTCGGTTGGACACACAAAGGTAAAGTCTGCAGGATAAAAAAAGACCACGGACCATTTTCCTTTCATGTCCTGCTCAGACACTTCAACAAACTGGCCGTTGTGATAAGCAGTGGCCTTGAATGCTTTGATTTCAGTATTGATTAAGCTCATTCGATTTTCCTATCTATTGCTAAAATTGTGTATTCATTTGATACAGCTAGAATACAGAAAACCAATCAATAGGAAAAACCGTAAATTTTCATAAAAACTATCGAATTTTTAGATTAAAATTTTCTATTGAATATTCAATTTTTATTTATTTCTTCAATGATACAGAATCTCAGCTTTCTACGGGAAGCTATTTAAATTACACGTCTTCTTTAGAAAGTTTTATTTTTAAGGCCAGGCCAGTGAGCGACTCTCCGCCTGAATAAAAAAGCCCACCAGATTGGCAGGCTTTTGAGCGATCATCTACCGGTTTTCAGTACTTAGAACGGTAAATCATCATCTAGATCGGCCGCAGGTGCCGGAGTTGGCGCCGGCTGTGCTTTGGGTGCAAAGCCGCCCGGGTTATTGTTACCATACCCCCCACCCTGGTTGTTATTGAAACCAGCTTGCTGTGGCGCTGAACCATAGCCACCTTGCGGGTTATTATTGCCATAGCCGCCCTGATTATTGTTAAAGCGCGGCTGGTTAAAACCATTGTCGGCCTGTTCACCTTGTTGACGTGCCGAATCCAGCATCTGCATTTGTTCGCCACGGATTTCTGTTGTATAGCGTTCCTGACCATTCTGGTCGGTCCATTGACGGGTACGCAATGAACCTTCGATATACACTTTAGAACCTTTGCGCAGGTATTGTTGTGCAATTTCACCTAAACGGTTGTGCAGCACAATACGGTGCCATTCTGTTTGCTCTTTACGCTCACCGGTATTTTTATCTGTCCACGAGTCGCTGGTTGCTATCGAAAACTGTGTAAGGGAGCCCCCATTGGGGAAAGTTTTTGTTTCAGGATCTCGACCTAAAGTACCAACCAAGATGACCTTATTTACACCACGCATGAGATCTGTATTCCTATTTGTATCTATTTTACTTTATAAGAGTTATGTTTAAATGGCTACCTCTTTACCTAACAAGTGCGTTAATTGTTGTCGCGAGACTTCATTAACCTGCTGTTTGTCGACCTTGACAAAGGCCACTTGCTGTTCAGACATCACCACAACCTCTTCAATACCACGAATTGCCAAAAGCTGAGAAGTCCATTCGTCTGTTTGTCGGGTCTCCGGCAAACGAAGGACCAGTGAGGAAAGATAACGAGGTTGTGCCAATCCAAAACTCATCAATAGCCAAATTATAGCAATTGCCGATAAGATACTCCAACCCAGTAACGTATTGTTCAAAAGCAATAATTGACCACCAATCACGCCACCAAAAAATGCACCCAAAAACTGGCTACTGGCATTGACGCCCATTGCGGTGGCTTTGGATTGAATCGGGGCTGCCTTGGACAACCAGGACGGCAACAAAGCTTCCATCACGTTAAAGGCAATAAAGAACAGGCCCAGTCCGGCCAGCAATATATATTTGGATTCAAAACCGAAAATCAGGATCAGCAAGCCCAAAATAATGCCGCCAATTGCCGTCAGGAAAATACCGCGCATCTGACGGTATTTCTCTGCGAGTACAATACTTGGAAACGCAAAAAACAGGCTGATCAAGAGTAAAGGCAGATAGACCCAACCATGACTCGACAACGGTAAACCGCCAAATTCGATCAGCTGCGAAGGTACATATATAAACATCGCAGTGAGCAATAAATGCAGGGTGAAAACTGAAATATGCAGACGGTTCAGGTCGCCCATTTTCAGCACCTGTTTTAGCTGGGTCAGATACCCCTGCTGGAAGTTTTTATGATGACGGCTGACTTTAGGTACCATCAACAGCATGGCTATTGCAGCCAGTCCCATAATGGTCGTGACCCAAAACAGGCCAGAGATACCGACCAGTCCGGTCAGCCAAGGCCCCAAGCTAAACGCGACCACAAAAGACAGGCCGATACTCATGCCCATTACCGCCATTGCTTTCATACGGTTTTCTTCACGGGTCACATCGGCCAGCAAGGCCATGACCACAGCCGAGACTGCGCCGCCACCTGCAATTGCACGTCCAATGATGACTCCATAAATGGTGTCGGACATGGCGGCAACCGCACCGCCCAGGGCAAA
>NZ_SMTB01000144.1:0-3814 GCF_006864105.1 Acinetobacter sp. RF14B
GCCAGGTTCAGCCACCCGTCCTTTCTTCGGGGTACAACCCGCTATTGTGGATGCTGATGGCAATGAGCTGGAAGGTGCCACAGAGGGGAATCTGGTGATTAAAGACTCCTGGCCGGGACAGATGCGGACCATCTGGGGCGACCATGAACGTTTTATTTAAACCTATTTTTCGACCTATCCCGGGACCTATTTTACTGGTGACGGTGCACGCCGTGATGAAGATGGTTATTACTGGATTACCGGCCGCGTTGATGATGTACTGAATGTCTCAGGCCATCGTCTGGGAACCGCAGAAATTGAAAGTGCATTGGTCGCGCATGAAGCCGTTGCCGAAGCTGCTGTGGTCGGGATGCCGCATGAGATTAAGGGCCAGGGAATTTGTGCCTTTGTGACTTTACAGGCTGATGCTGAAACTACAGAAGAACTGCGGCATGAACTGGTTGGCTGGGTACGTAAAATTCTCGGACCGGTAGCCACACCCGATGCCTTGTACTGGGCGCCTGCTTTGCCTAAAACCCGTTCAGGAAAAATCATGCGCCGTATCTTGAGGAAGATTGCCGCCAATGAGCTGGACAGTCTGGGCGATACCTCGACCCTAGCCGAACCGCAGGTGGTTGATCAGCTGATTACTGAAGTACAGCGCAATACGGTCTAAATTGAATCGTTGCAATACCGGCATCATCTGCCGGTATTTTTTATTTTAAGTATGGTTTCTGTCCGCTTTGGGAGCGGGTCGAGGCATGTAATTTGCCAAGCCTAAGCCCTGCCGAATACAGATTAGTTTGAGAGGGCAGAGTAGGCCAAATGGTCTGAACTCCAGCTTTCGTTTTAGAAAATAGTGCAGACTGCCAGACATGCGCCTCATCGGCAAAGGTTCGGACTGATGAATATTCATTTTGTGATACTGAGCAAGAGTCAAGTCCGAGATCACTTGATTCATCACGATAAAGTAAAAAATAAAATAAATAAAAACTGTAAAGTGAGCCGATTTTGAGACATTGGTATAGAAATGAGATTGGATGAAAAGTAACGCAATAATATATTGAAATTTCTATTTATATTAAATTCAACCCAGTCTGAGAGAGCAAAAATAAACCGGGTATACAAAAGTGCTGAGAATGCAAGATTGAGTAAAATCCCTCAACAATGTGAGAATTTTAAAGAAAAACCACCATTATTTTAAAAATTATAGCCTCTCGCATATCCTTCTGGCGGCTTGTGTGGTTAGAATAGGAACTACCGTGTACAAGATCTTTCTCACGTCCTATGAATATTTTAATCGTTGATGATCATCCACTGTTTCGTCATGCTTTAATTCAAGCGGTTCGTTATAGTCTGCCACAGGCGCAGATTCATGAAACTGCGGCAGTCAATGAGTTTTATGAACGTCTGGAAAATGGTCCTGAACCTGATCTTGTCCTACTGGATTTAAACTTGCCAGGAGCATCGGGTTTCTCAGCTCTGGTTCATGTACGCGCCCAATATCCATCTTTGCCGATTATTGTGGTGTCTGCACATGAAGAAGTCAGTATTATCCAGCGGGCTATTGCACATGGTGCCATGGGATATATTCCGAAGTCTGCACATCCAAGCCATATTGGTGAAGCCATCCGTGAAGTGCTGGAAGGGGAAATCTGGTTGCCGCCAAATCTGCCCGCCAATGTCAATTTTGATCCGCGTGCTGCGGATGAAACTGCACTGGCAGAACGTATCCAGTCGCTGACTCCTCAGCAGTTCCGTGTTCTGATGATGGTAGCGGAAGGCTTGTTGAACAAGCAGATTGCCTACGAACTGGATGTTTCTGAAGCGACCATTAAAGCGCATGTAACCGCAATTTTCCGCAAACTGGGTGTACAAAACCGGACTCAGGCCGTATTGGCGATCAATGCCCTCAATATTGACGAAAAGAAAATGTAAATTTGCCTGACTGGGTGTTTAAGCGCAGTAAAGACCATCTGCATTCAATTAAGGAGTTTAGTCAATAAACTCCTTAATTTTTTAAAGCTTGCTCTATTTATTGCATAAAGTTTTAGTTAAAAAAACTAAGCAATATAGTCCTGTTTTTGCGTCAGGTCAGTACAGAACATCGGGTTCAGGGCGCACTGTAATTCATCAATCTGATCTTGGGTCACATAGCCTTTAGACTTCAGGTATTCTGCAATCCGGTCATCACGCAGGCTCAGGAAGGTCGCATCATAGACGCCCAGATCTACAAAGAGTGCGGCGGTCTCCAGACTGTTAAAACGGTCCAGATACACTTCATTGTCATACATCAAGAAGATATGATCCTCCTGTGCATTCGGATTGACCTGTAAATGTTCAGCAAGTTCATGCGGACAGGTTTTGATAAATAACAAATCAGAGAGTTCATCAAACTGTTGGGTGTCCAGACAGTCGCTATCATTTTTGACTTTACCCAGCCAGGCTTTAAACACCAAAACTGCTCCGCCACGCAGCAACATGCTCCAGATCTGGTGCCGTGTTTTTGCAGGTAAATCTTGTACTTCGGTTTCAAGTGACTGAATCAGCTTGTTTTCCTGTTCAGCAAGCCGTTCAAACAAACCCAGACCTTGGGGTTTATAGGCATAGGGTTCAAATACATCAAAATGTAGCTCATCAAAGACCTGTAATGCCAATGGAACAGCACTTTGATAGAGAGTTTCCAGAGCCTGATATTGATTGTCATCTAATTTGCTGTCTTTAAACACCTGTGACCAGTTAATCGGAGGCAATAAAGCATTGACTCCATAACGCAGGTGAAATTGCTGGGTTTGATTCAGGTCATGAGCAACATGTTCATCTACCAGTTTCATTGTAAGAGCTCCTATGCAGTGCAAGTGGATCAGCTGCCAAAGAAGGGGGAAAGGATGGACTGGATGGAAACTGATCGTTTCTCAATTCTCTATTTTTAGGCCCAAGCTGGCTAGGTGAAAAATAAGACCAAAGTTTTATTCAATGGTTTTTTCTAAAAAGTATTATAAAAAGCAGTCGCTTATATTTTTGTAACTAAGTGTGCGGCTATGAATTAAGGGGTTCGGTAACTTTTGCCATAGTGAAAATTAAAATGAACTTTTTGATCAATAGATCAGGTCAAATTTTCGCAATTTTGGTGCTTTTGGCACATCTGCCTGTTTTTTCTGCATATTGAGTAAAGTTATGTGCAAGGTGTGTATAAAAAATACCCATCTTCCAGATTGGAAGATGGGTATCCTGTGAAAAGGCTGGGAAGGAAAACTTAGCCAGCGAGTGAGTTAATGATCCGAAATCTTCAGGCCGGATAACCACGAGCGTAAGGAGGCCGGTTTTAACGGTTTTTTCAGCAGTACGATATTTAACTCTTTCAGACGCTGTGGCAATTCCGGATCTGAATCTGCGGTGATCAGTGCCACCGGAACCTGAGGCTGACGATGTTCCAGAATAAAGTCCAGACCGATCTTGCCCTGGTTCAAGTGCTGATCTACCAGCCACACCTGAATATTTTCCTGCCGGATCAGTTCGATGGCCTGTTCCGGTTCGGTGGCCTTAAAGACCTGATAGCCCCATTTGGTGAGCAGGGTCGACATACCTTCCAGAATGGCTTCATCATTATCCAGACACAGGACTTTAAAGGCCTTAGACTTTAATGGTATTGCCTGTACGGGGGTGGCCACCACTTGAGGTGCAGCCACTACCGGGACTTCAATCATGAAACAGGAGCCTTTGCCATATGTGGAATAGACATGCACCGGATAGCCCAGCATACTGGTCATGCGCTGTACAATCGCCAGCCCCAGTCCCAGCCCTTGTTCGCCCCATGGAGAAGCGTGGCCACAGC
>NZ_SMTB01000145.1:0-3781 GCF_006864105.1 Acinetobacter sp. RF14B
GCGCCATTTCTGGTGCGGTCCTGACCGGCATTGAGACTGTACTGGCAGATGACTGCCAGCTAAATGTCCGACATCTTAATGGTGTTGATGATATGAGCACGGTGGTTCAGCCAAAACGGATTATTCTAGACCGCCAAGGCCGTCTGCCATTGACAGCGAAAATTCTAGCGCAGCCTGACAGCGTGATGGTCATGGGGCCATTCCGTCAAGAGCTGGCTGATCTGGGTGTGTTACAATTAGCAGTGCAGCCTTTAACACAATTATTGGCTCAGCTGGCTGGGCAGTATCAGATTTATGATGTGCTGGTGGAAGCAGGGGCGACCTTATCTACGGCATTTTTACAAGAACAATTGGTTGATGAATTGATCAGTTACGTTGCACCCACCCTATTGGGCCGTTCTGCACGTACTATGTTTAATGCAGAATTCAGCCGTATGGCCGAACAACTCCGATTTAAGCTGCGCGATGTAACTCGCTTCGGTGAGGATGTGCGCTTCAGGTTAATTCCTTTTCAAGAGACACTATGAGTTCAGAGTCTACGGTTTATCATAAACGTCGCCATGCGGCGCGTACCACCGATGAATATCTTTTCCATCAGCTGGTTCCTTATCTGGGCAACAAACGCCGTCTGCTGCATTTAATTCTGGAAGCGCTTGAGAGTACAGGCACCCTAAACCGTACTGATGGCCGTGCTCCTATTTTTGCCGACTTCTTTGCTGGCTCTGGTGTGGTCTCACGTTTGGCTCGTCAAAACGGTTACCGGGTGATTGCCAATGACTGGGAACCCTATAGTCATGCCCTGAATCATGCGGTGCTGGCCTGTACGGAGGCACCAGCGTTTAAAGAATTGGGTGGCTACCAGAAAGCCATTGATTATCTAAACCGTCTGCCCGAAGTCAAAGGCTGGGTGACACATAACCTGTGTCCACGTAATGATGAAATTTATGATCCGTCGCGTGACCGTTTGTTTTTTAAACGCCGTAACGGGATGCGGATTGATGCGATCCGCCAGCAGATTGCCACCTGGCAGGCACAAGGTGCAATTGATGATGTCGAAATGAGTGCTTTGCTGGCACCGCTATTATATTCAGCTAGTTTTGTCAGCAATACTTCCGGCGTATTTAAAAGTTTCCATCATGGCTGGGGCGGCAAGACCCAGACCGCACTGGAACGGATTGAATCTTTACTCTGGCTGACGCCAAGCCGCTTCTGTGAAGACAAGAAACATCAAGGGCCGACCGCTGAAATGTGGTGTGTGGATGCCCAACATCTGGCCAATCAGATGAGCAGTTTTGAGGTCGATGTGGCGTATCTGGATCCGCCGTATAACCAGCATGCCTATAGCAGTAATTATCATGTACTGAATGCGCTGACTTTATGGGATCAGGTCGATCTGCCGACACCAGATACCAAGGGCTTCAAGAGTGGTATTGACCGCGCCTGGCGTAAAGAACGCCCGAGCCAGTACAACTCTTCCAAGTATGCCAAAGAGGCGTATGAGACCTTGCTGGCCACGATTAATGCACGTTTTATTCTGACCAGTTATTCCACCGACGGTAATATCAGTGCGACCGATTTATTGCAGGCCAACCTGAAACGCGGTCGGGTGACTCTGCTAACCCAGGATGTGCCACGTTATCGGGTTAGCAAGCAGCGCCAGTCAGAACGTGCACGCGTACTCGAATTCATTGTGATTACCGATACGCATGCCAAATCAGGCCCACCCATCCGTCAGCTACTAAGCCAGTTGCATCATTATGCAGAGCTGGGCGGTGTAGATACAACCGGGGTCAGTACCCAGTTGGCCTTGTGGTAAGCGCATAAAAAAGGAAATAAAGATGTTTACAGGTATTATTGAAAGTCTGGGCAAAGTTGAAAGTCTGCAAAGTGTCGGAGGGGATGTGCGTTTACGTATTCAGACCGATCTGGATATGTCGGATGTACATCTCGGTGACTCGATTGCCACCAATGGTATTTGCCTAACCGTGATTGACTGGGGCGAGAACTGGTATGCAGCGGATGTGTCGCGTGAAAGCCTGAACCGGACCACACTGGGACAATGGAAAGTCGGACAGCCTGTGAATGTCGAAAAAGCCATGCTGCCAACCACCCGTTTTGGTGGGCATATTGTGTCTGGGCATGTCGATGCTGTGGGTGAAATTACCATCGTTCGTGAAGATGCCCGCTCGGTATATTATGAAGTGACGGCACCGGCTGAAATTGCCAAATATCTGGCACAGAAGGGCTCAGTCACCGTTGATGGCATCAGTCTGACCATTAACCATTTACGTGGCAGTGTCATTAGCCTGAACCTGATTCCGCATACAGCTGAGCGGACCAATATCGGTACCTGGAAAGTCGGGACAAAAGTAAATCTGGAAGTTGATGTGCTGGCCCGTTATATCGAGCGTTTGCTGCTGGGAGATAAGGCTGCAGAAACCACCCAGCAATCAAAAATCAGTATGGAATTTCTGGCTGAAAATGGCTTTTTAAAATAAGTCCAACTCCAGAATTCCTGGCAGTCTAGTTGAAAAATTAGACTGTTTTTTTGTTTTTGGAGATAATACCGCGTATAACTTGCAATTTTAGCCCCAATGGACAGATCGAATGCTCGATTTTTTACTTCATCTTGAACAATCCTTGCCCTTATTGCTGGACCAGTATGGGGTATGGATCTATGCGATTCTGTTCCTGGTGATTTTCGCAGAAACCGGCTCAGTATTTTTCTTTTTCCTGCCTGGCGACAGCCTGCTAATTGCCATCGGGGCACTGTGCTCGACGACGGACCTGATCACTTTACATTCTGTCGGTTTATTACTGTTCATTGCTTCTACTCTGGGATATACCGTCAATTACTACACGGGCAGGGCGCTAGGGCTAAAATACTTCAATGAGCATTCACGCTTTTTCAAGCCGGAATATATAGTCAAAACCAATCATTATTTTATGAAGCATGGCGGCAAGACTATCCTGATTGCACGTTTTATTCCCTTTGTACGTTCCTTCGGACCTTTTGCCGCCGGTTCCGGGCATATGAACCTGATGACCTTTGGCTTGTATAATGTGGTTGGCGGAATACTCTGGATTAGCAGCCTGTTGGGGGTGGGCTATATTCTTGGTAATACCGCCTTTATGCTGGCTGACCTTTTTTAAATTTTGACGTTTTAAAGTTGAGCTGAGCTTGATTATTTTTTATTCGGCCTGTACGGCTTGGAGCAGACCGGGCGTCCAAAGCTCTTGCCTTGTTGAATTTTTAAGGCCTCGAGCGACCACGCATAGATAAAAACTTTTAGATTTACCTTAAATCGATTGATGAACCCTGGATGTTTGGTTCTTTCAGACCAATCATAGCGCTATAAGAAAAAAATTAAATCAGATAGCAGCCAGTGTGAGTATGGCTCAGCCTATTGTGACAGATTGGAATTTTGAAGAATATAGTCAATTTCTTCTTTGGCGGCAGCACGCAGCTTATCGCGTAGTGCATTCACTGTTTGCTCAATGGCACTTTCGGCCTCCAGTTCCAGACGTAAACGTACACTGTCGAGTTCAGACCGAATCTGGGAATCTTCAATACGGTATTGACCTGCGGAAAAATCCAGCACCTGTTCAGGGTTTTTCTGATAACGCGCGGTGTAGTGCTGTATCTCAAGATCATGCCATCTGCTCCGCAGCGATTATGTAACAGCCACCTTAGCCCCTGTCATCTGTTTTAAAACCATAGCCATAAAAACCGGGCGATGGTGTGACAGTCATGAGTTTGCAGCAGGCCAGATCAGCCCTC
>NZ_SMTB01000146.1:0-3732 GCF_006864105.1 Acinetobacter sp. RF14B
CTCACCATAAGCAGTTTTATACATCCATCGGATACTTACTTTCTTTTTATCGGCTCTAACATAACCAAAATAACGGTCAAAAAGTTTCTTGGTTGCGATGCCTAAAGCGGTGTATGCACCTGTAATTTCAAGTCCACAAGCAGATGCAAATTCTTCTGTTGAAATGAAGATAGGTTCGCCACTGGATATATTTGTTGTTCTCGCTAAAGGCGTAGCCATAATGAATAAACGCTTTTCATCAAGCGTCATGCTCTTGAAACACTCTACTACTCGATTTTGTAAAACTACCCAATCTTTGGGGTAGTGTTTTTTTACATCTAATTCCATGTTTTTCTCAAAAAAGTACAATTAAAGACAATATACTTTTTATTCAAATAAAGTACAAATATTTTTTTGTACTATAAAACATGGGAATTGTACTTTCTTAACATGGCGTTTGTACTTTTTTAAATAGTAAAAGCATGGGAATTGTACTTATAAGCATGGGAATTGTACTTTTTTAAAGTCTGAAAGCCTTGCCTAGCATGGGCTAGAGGGGTGTCTAAAAGCTTTTAAAAGCTTTTTAAAAGTATAAAAAGGGATTTGGCTGTGAAAAACAGCCCTATGGCACTCGCTTCGCTCGTGGCATTTTGACCTCGTTTCACTCGGTCTAAGGGGCTGCTTTTTGGTTACTGCTTTCGAGGATTCAAAAAAGCAAAAGCAAGAATGGATTCGCTTCGCTCATAGAGCTATTTTTGCTCGCTTCGCTCGGTCTAGGTGCAAATATCATGTGGTCGCTTTGCTCGGTTAATCCCATTTTTAGGCGAAAGGGAGCAATTGTAATCAGGGAAAGAGCAGGGCAAAATTTTGATAGTGTTCAATCGCTCGTAGACACTCGCTCGGCTAATCCCTGTTAGCGTCAAAAAGAAAAACACAAAGCGAACGGAGTGTGAGCGACATAGCGATAGATCGCTTATTCCCCCCTCTGATTACCGCTTTTTGCTGAATTGGATTTTCAATGGTTGGGGCTATCGTTCCATACCTTTGGATTTTGATGCACCTCTGACCTGTTCTTGCTCTCGTTGTTTTTGTGATTCAAGTTTTGGCACTTCAAAATTAGGATTTTCCTTAAATTTCGCTACAAACGCCTGTTGAGCCTGTTTTAATTTTTTATCTAACTCTGAACCGCTAATTTTTTGCTCCAGTACCGATTTTATCGACTGGTACGCCTGTTTTTGCTCGTGGTTTAACTGGCGATAAACGCTGTTAAAATCTAATTCTTGCGGTTTTTCCCTGCCGATATTGGGCTGAATGGTCGGCTGACTGCGTAAACGCATAATTTCTTTCTTAATATCGTCTGATCTACTCGCCATAAGGCTTTTGGCTAGTTTTAGGTCGCCCTCTTTTTGGTCAAATTCATGCTTCAACTCTGAATATTTTTCTTTCCACGCTGAAAATTTAGGATTTGGTACTAATCCAAATAATTTTTCTTGTGGTTTGTTTTTTTGCAGTTCGATATATCCGTTGTAAGCGGTATCACTGTCACGCTTCAATTGGACAATTTCAGATTCAAGACGGCTTAATTCATCTTTGAGTTGTTTTAATTTAGGGCTAGATGGCTCTAATTTGCGTTCTAAGCGATTTTCTTGCGGTTTTGGTTGTTCTACCTGTTTTTGTGTTTCTGTGGCTCTAAGGGGTTGTTTTGATGCTTCTAGGCGTATTTCTGATTGGTATTTGCTGATTTTTGATTCTGCAAGGCTGATTTCTTGCTCTAAACCTTTCAAAATTTCAGGCAAACGCTGTTTTTCTGCATTTTGCTGTTTGATTAAATCGTTTTTTAGACTGATTTCGGTATCTATGCCCTGTCTGCGTAGCTGTGTGACCTTGCTACCCTCGTGAATGGTGGCTTGTAGTCCGTTGTCTTGGTCGGCATAGCTGCGGTGATCTACTTCGGACAAGTACCCTGCTCGTGCCAAGTGTTTATTGGCAATATCGGCAAAAGTTTCTCGCCATTGGTTCACGGTCTGACTAGAGTTTTCTTTGTTAAAATCCCGATTTCTCTTTTTGGCAAAGTCGCCTGTTTCTAGGTCGATTTGTCGCCCTGTAAACATGATATGAGCGTGATAATTACGTTCATCACTTCCGCTTTGGGTGTGTGGGGCATGAATGGCTGCGTCCACAACTACGCCATGCCGTTTTACAAGCTCTTGGCATATCTCATTGAGCATAGATTGACGTTGTTCGGCATTCAGTTCATGCGGAAAAGCTATTTCAAATTCTCGTGCTAGGTTAGCGTCTTTTCTACGTTCAACTTTTTCAACAGTATTCCAAAGTTGGTTACGGTCTAGTAATTCAGGATTTGTATTTTCAGGAGCATATATTTTTGTAAATTCAACGCCTGTTTTTCTTGTGTAGTCTTGTTCTTTCCCTTGTCTTTCATCTATCAACTTTTCACCCGAACGATAAGCAGAACATGCAACGGCTGAACGCCCTGCACTTCGACTTATTGTCTTAACTGAAAAATGATAAATTGCCATTTTGCCTTTGCTCTTAAATTCGATTTCGAATTTCACCAATCTGCATAGATTGGTTTGGGGTTGTAGGGGGCTATCCCCTGCCGTACTTCCATTGAAAAAATCGAAGATTTTTCTCAATGGTAAAGTGCGCCCTTCGGGAAAACCACGATAGCAGATAGTACCTTGAATTTCAATTCATGTACGCTTATGCTAACTGTGGTTTTTTAGGCTTTGGAATCACAATGAAAGTTGAATCATTAGAACAGCAAATTGCTAAACAAGAAGAACGCTTAAAACAGCTAAAGGCACAGAAACAAGCTGTATTAGCTCGTGAAAAGAAAAAGCAGTCTGAACAGCAACGAAAGGAAGATACTAGACGTAAAATCTTACTCGGTTCTTTAGCACTAAAGAAAATGGAAAATGAACAAGACAAAGAAAAAATACTCGCTGACTTGAACGAGTATTTAACAGAAGATAGGGATAGAAAGTTATTTAATCTTTGAAGTCGGTATGTGTTCGTAATGCCTTAAATATCCGTTTTGCTGTTTCTTCTCGAACGGATTTAGGGTCACGTAAAATATTGGCAATCCATTGGGCAAAAGTGCTGTAATCAGGGAAAGTAGATAAATCCGATATATCGCTAACCTTGCTGAGTATCGAACTGTATTTCTGTATCTGTGCATCTGTGAGCTTACAGAACATATCTATCGTATTTTTATCTCGCCCTGTTTCGATAACTTTTGGTTTTGGTTTCTCCTTAACTGTAAACTTAAAGCCAACCACAGAACGCCCACGTTTTACATTCTCATAGATCAGGTCTATATCGGTGTTGGCTGCGATCTCGTCCAATGATGGCTTAATTACACGTTTTTTTAGGTTGCTTAGGTCTTGATATGATTCAGGCAAGCCTAACTGTTGAAATAATTCATCTAGGCTGATTTGAAAACCGCCCATTGCTTGATGCTTTTTGGCTAGGTGGTAGAAGTCGAGGGAATAGTCTTTTTTAAGCCGTAATACCACTTCTTTTTTATACTTGGTATAAGGGTTTAGGGCATCGAACTCTCTAAGCAACAATAACACTTCATCAGTAAAATATAGTTCTGCACCGCCCTCACCATAAGCAGTTTTATACATCCATCGGATACTTACTTTCTTTTTATCGGCTCTAACATAACCAAAATAACGGTCAAAAAGTTTCTTGGTTGCGATGCCTAAAGCGGTGTATGCACCTGTAATT
>NZ_SMTB01000147.1:0-3562 GCF_006864105.1 Acinetobacter sp. RF14B
GGAATTAGATATAGATTGGTATTTCGCTGATCCCTATAGCGCCTGGCAGCGAGGAACAAATGAAAATACGAATGGATTGATCAGACAATATATTAGAAAAGGCAGTGACTTAAATGACTATACGGATGCATATATTGCAGAAATTACTCAACGCTTGAATCATCGTCCAAGAAAAAGACTCGGCTTTAAAAGTCCGAGTCAGGTATTATGGCAACAACATGGTGTTGCACTTCAAATGCTAATCTAAGTCCTTTAAAAAATTTATAAATTTAATTTTAAAAAGTCTGGAGAATATTATGCATCCTATCGTCATCATTGGTTCCGGAATGGCCGGCTATGCCGTCGCACGTGAATTTCGCAAGCTTAATCCAGACCATGAACTTGTTATGATTTGTGCTGATGATGCGATCAATTATGCAAAACCGACTCTTTCAAATGCACTAGCAGGGAACAAGGCACCTGAGCAGATTCCTTTAGGGGATGCTGAAAAAATGTCGGCACAACTCAATATGCAAATCCGGCAACATACTTGGGTAAAAGCGATTGACCCAGAACAGCATCAGCTACACTTAGAAAAAGATGGACAGGAGAGTCTGCAACCCTACTCAAAACTGGTTCTGGCGGTGGGGGCTAATCCAGTACGTTTGGCAATTGCCGGCGATGCCAGCGACGAAATTCATGTGGTTAACAACCTGAACGACTACAAAGCATTCCGCCAAAATCTGGCCAATCGTGAAAACAAACGTGTGGTAATTCTAGGTGCTGGTCTAATTGGCTGCGAATTTGCCAATGACCTGCAACATACCGAACATCAGGTGACTGTTATTGACCTTGCACCTCGACCACTGGGCCGCCTTTTACCTGCGCATGTGGCTGAAGTGTTCCAGCAGCATCTTGAAGAAACAGGTATACATTTTGTGCTGGGTACCACAGTTGAAAAAGTCTCCAAAATGGACAATGCAGATTATCTGGTCACGCTGGCGAATGGTCAATCACTGGTCGCCGATGTGGTTCTGTCTGCGGTAGGCTTGCAGCCAAATATTTCTGTCGCGAAAAAAGCTGATATTCATAGCAGTCGCGGGATTCTAACCAATGCCCTGCTAGAAACCAATCAGCCGGATATTTATGCTGTCGGAGACTGTGCTGAAGTAAACGGCATCCTGTTGCCTTATGTCATGCCCATCATGCAACAGGCACGTGCTCTGGCCAAAACCTTAAATGGCGAGCATACCGCAGTGCATTATCCTGCCATGCCGGTTGCAGTAAAAACACCAGCAGCACCATTGACCGTATTAGCTGCACCTGCTGAAGTCAATGTGACTTGGGAAACGGAAGAGCTGGAAGATGGCATGATTGCCAAAGCAATAGATGTAGAAGGTGTATTGCGTGGTTTCGTATTATTAGGGGCGACAGCAGCCAAGCAACGCCTGACCCTGAGCAAACTTGTTCCTGACTTGATTCCAGCAACTCTTTAGATGTTTAATATATGAAGGACGTTTTTTAAACGAAATGTCCTTTAATTAGGAAGCTTATCATGCATAGTGCGCTGCAGTTTAACCACTCCCCTTATACATCTTTTATGCGTGAAACCAAGGTTGATCTTGGTAATGGTATTGAATTACATGTAGAAGTAGGCGGAGAGCCGGATCACCCCCCTATTTTGCTGATTATGGGACTCGGTGCACAGATGCTGTACTGGCCTGACTTTTTCTGTAAATCGCTGATTGATCAGGGCTATTATATCGTTCGTTTTGACAACCGCGATATTGGTCTGTCATCCAAGATTCATCATAAAGGCCCGCGCCTGAATACCTTTAAAATGATGAGCCGTTTTATGCTCGGTCTGGGCAATCAGGGAGCACCTTATAACCTGTATGACATGACTGAAGATGTTAGCTTGCTGATCGATAAACTGGAGCTTGGGCAGATCTATGTGCTGGGCGCTTCCATGGGCGGCATGATTGCACAGATTCTGGCAGCCCGCCACCCGGAGCAGGTCAAGAAACTCGGCCTGCTGTTTACCAGCAATAACCAGCCGCTATTGCCTCCTCCTTTTCCAAAGCAGCTCTTTAGTTTAATTGACAAACCGGCCTCAACAGATGAAGATGGCATCGTAGATCATAGCCTGAAACTGTTTAAGCTGATCGGTTCGCCGGGTTATGTCAATCACGTGGAAGCGATTCAGACAGCCCGCAAGTTGTATAAACGGAGTTACCATCCGGCGGGTGTACTTCAACAGTTTTTAGCAATATTATGTACAGGTTCATTGCTGCAACTGGACAAGCAAATCAAGCAGGATACCCTAGTGGTTCATGGGGCTCGTGATCGATTGCTACCTCCTAGTCATGGCAAGGCTGTTGCCAAAGCAATTCCAGGGGCTAAATTTGAATTAATTGAAGGAATGGGGCATGATATCCCTCCTCATTTTATTCCACATCTTAGCGAATTATTTGCTGATCATTTTAAATCATAAATATTAGGACACTATGGCTGCATTACCATCCCTAAGACAGCTGTCATACCTTGTAACACTGTCAGAGACGCTGCATTTTACAGAAGCTGCTCGCCGTTCATTTGTGACCCAGTCAACCCTGTCTGGTGGCATTATGGAACTCGAGCGTTTACTGGGTGGCGTACTTGTTGAGCGCGACCGTCAGAATGTACGTTTAACTCCTCTTGGTGAGCAAGTGGTTGCACGTGCTCGTGTTCTATTGGCTGATGCCCAGGACTTGATGCGTTTAAGTCGTGAGATGAGTGAGCCCCTTACCGGCGATTTGCATCTCGGTGTCATTCCAACCATTGCACCGTTTATTCTGTCGCAATTACTGGATGAAGTTCATAAACAGTTGCCAAAAATCCAGCTGCATCTGCATGAAGCACAAAGTGAGAAGATTGTAGAGAAACTGGAACACGGCAATCTGGACATGGTGGTACTGGCACTGCCTTTTGATACACGCGGCCTGAAAGTAGCCGAGATTAATAAAGAAAATCTGTATCTGGTGCACCATAAGTCTGATCAAGCTTCGGCTCAGGCAGATAAGCTAGAAAATCTGGATCTGTCACGCCTGATGCTGCTTGAAGAAGGTCACTGTTTACGTGATCATGCACTCAGTGCCTGTCCAATCGGCGAACGTAAAAATGATCATCGTTTAAAAGCCAGCTCTTTACCGACACTAATCGAAATGGTTTCTGCAAATCTTGGTTTTACCTTGCTGCCTGAAATCGCGCTATATAGCAGTATGATCAAGGCCAATCCTGAGTTACAAGTCAAAGCCATTCAGGCGGCCCCTAGCCGGACCTTGGCCTTAGTGACTCGCAAAAGTACACCGCTACAAAGCGAGTTCGACATGCTATTACAAATTTTGCAAAAAATTACCCAGCACCCGGCGGACTAAAACAAGATTCACTACCTGTACATAAAAAGGAGCTTACATCGCCATTGCTGTCCCACAATTTTTCACAAGAGGAAGCTCATTTGAGCTTCCTCTTGTTTTATGGGTATTTTATCGGGTGAAAATAAAGCTTTTAAAGTTCTTCTTTCAAACAAATTCACTTGAATTAT
>NZ_SMTB01000148.1:0-3555 GCF_006864105.1 Acinetobacter sp. RF14B
TTCTTGAGTAAGATGAGTATAGTTCATGATGCAACTTTGACTTTGGTCGGTCGGAAGCAAAATGCTAGCTCATCTTGCTTCCTTCCAATAATTTAATCTCTGTTGCACTTCATTTGAGAATCCAAGAAATTAAATATCATAAAAATTATAGGCTTATCTCTAAAGTTATAAAATACCAAGAAAGATTGCTGAAAGGCTACAAAAAAGTATAAAAGAACGTGCTTTTCTTTCGGTGGTCACAGGTTAAGATGATAATTCAGATGACAAATCGGCATGATATTTTTTTTCGATAAAAAATCAGCAAAATTGTGGCGAAAGTCGTTTATTTTCCTGTAAAAGACTGTATCATCCGCCTCCTAGTTATGATGTATGAGTAAACCATCAAACTGGAATTTATAAAGCACCGAGTCAAAGGACCGCAAGTCACCCGACTTATTTCTATTAACCCATATCAGAGATGGTAATTCGATATGAGCGTTTCTTCAGTAAACCCTGCCACTAATTCTACTAACGAATACTATTTGACTCGCCAAAGTCAGATGGAATCCAATGTTCGTAGCTATCCGCGTAAACTGCCGCTTGCGATAGCAAAAGCATTAGGTTGCTGGGTTACCGATGTCGAAGGTACAGAGTACCTCGATTGTTTAGCTGGGGCAGGAACATTGGCATTAGGCCATAATCATCCTGCGGTCATTCAAAGTATTCAGGATACGCTTGCAAGCGGTCTGCCATTGCATACTTTGGATTTAACAACACCTTTAAAAGATGCTTTTACTGAGGCGCTGCTTGAACAGCTGCCAGGCGGTAAAGAAGAGTACTGCCTGCAGTTCTGTGGTCCATCTGGTGCAGATGGGACAGAAGCAGCGATTAAACTAGCCAAAACCTTTACCGGTCGCAGCTCGGTGATCAGCTTTTCTGGTGGTTACCATGGTATGACTCACGGTTCGCTTGCAATGACAGGTAACCTGTCTGCGAAGAATGCGGTCAATGGCTTAATGCCAGGCGTTCAATTCATGCCATATCCGCATGAATACCGTTGCCCACTTGGTCTGGGCGGTGAAGCGGGCGTTGACGCATTGACTTACTACTTCGAAAATTTCATTGAAGATGTAGAAAGCGGTGTGACTAAACCGGCTGCTGTAATTCTTGAAGCCATTCAGGGTGAAGGCGGTGTAGTGACTGCACCGGTAAAATGGCTGAAAAAAATCCGCGAAGTAACTGAAAAACACAATATCGTACTCATTCTTGACGAAGTTCAAGCAGGCTTTGGCCGTTCAGGCAAAATGTTCGCTTTTGAATATGCAGGGATTGAGCCTGACGTTGTTGTTATGTCTAAAGCAGTAGGTGGCAGCTTGCCACTGGCAGTACTGGGTATTAAACGTAAATTTGATGCTTGGCAGCCTGCTGGCCATACGGGGACTTTCCGTGGTAACCAGCTGGCGATGGGGACTGGTCTTGCGGTGATTAAGACCATCAAAGAACAAAACTTGGCACAAAATGCGCAAGAACGCGGTGATTTCCTGCAAGCTGAATTGAAAAAGCTGGCGCAGGAACTTCCGTGTATCGGTAATGTACGTGGCCGAGGCTTAATGATCGGTATTGAAATTGTGGACGAGCGACAACCTGCTGACCACATGGGTTCTTTACCTGCAGACGGCCAATTGGCAGCTGCTATTCAGACAGCATGTTTCAATAATAAGCTGTTGCTAGAAAAAGGTGGTCGTAATGGTACGGTAATCCGTTTACTTTGTCCGTTAATTATCACTCAAGAAGAGTGTGTAGAAGTGATTGCCCGTTTCAAGAAAGCGGTTACTGAAGCTCTTGTAGCAGTTCGAGGCGCATAATTCATGGTAGATTTTGCAGAACACCGTAAAGCGTTACTCTGCAATGATGCTGCATCCATTGCTGACTATCAGTCAGCAATGGACCAGGCGACCAAAGCGGTTGCAGCATGGTTGCAAAACGAAAAAATGTATACTGGCGGTAGCATCAAAGAGTTACGTAGTGCCATTGCCTTCAATCCTTCTAAAGAAGGTTTGGGTGTACAAAAATCACTTGAGCGTATGGTGGAGCTTTTCTTAAATAAAAGCTTGAAAGTTCATCATCCGCATTCATTAGCACATTTGCACTGTCCGACCATGGTGACCAGCCAAATCGCGGAAGTGCTGATTAATGCTACCAACCAGTCTATGGACTCCTGGGATCAAAGCCCGGCGGGTTCTTTGATGGAAGTACAGTTGATTGACTGGCTTCGTCAAAAAGTCGGCTATGGTACAGGTCAGGCAGGTGTATTCACTTCGGGTGGTACGCAATCTAACCTGATGGGTGTGTTGCTTGCGCGTGATGCGTGTATCGCGAAAAACTGGAAAGATGAAAACGGCCAGCCGTGGTCTGTTCAGCGGGATGGTATTCCTGCGGACGCAATGCGCAATGTCAAAGTCATCTGTTCTGAAAATGCACATTTTTCGGTGCAAAAGAACATGGCAATGATGGGCATGGGCTTCCAGTCAGTTGTGACTGTTCCTGTAAACGAAAATGCACAAATGGATGTTGATGCTCTGGAAAAGACCATGGCGCATCTTCAGTCTGAAAGCAAGATCGTAGCTTGTGTGGTTGCAACTGCAGGTACAACAGATGCTGGCGCGATTGACCCACTCAAACAGATTCGTGAAATCACCAATAAATATGGCGCGTGGATGCATATCGATGCGGCATGGGGTGGGGCACTGATTCTGTCGAATGACTATCGTGCGATGCTGGATGGGATCGAGTTATCTGATTCGATTACACTAGATTTCCACAAGCATTATTTCCAAACCATCTCATGTGGTGCATTCTTGCTCAAAGATGAAGCGAACTACCGTTTCATGCATTATGAAGCGGAGTATCTTAACTCGGCTTATGATGAAGAGCACGGCGTGCCAAACCTGGTGTCGAAGTCTTTACAAACCACGCGCCGTTTTGACGCGTTGAAATTGTGGATGACCGTAGAAGCACTCGGCGAAGAGCTGTATGGATCGATGATCGATCATGGGGTAAAACTGACCCGTGACGTTGCAGATTACATCAAGTCGACTGATGGTCTGGAACTTCTGGTTGAGCCACAATTTGCATCGGTACTGTTCCGTGTAGTGCCTGAAGACTATCCAGCTGAGTTTGTGGATGCACTGAACCAGAACGTGGCAGATGAACTGTTTGCTCGTGGTGAAGCAAATATTGGGGTGACTAAGGTCGGCAATGTTCAGTCATTGAAAATGACCACTTTAAGCCCGGTAGCTACACTTGAGAACGTGCAAAATCTGCTGGCACTGGTACTGGCAGAAGCGGATCGCATCAAGGATTCAATTGCAGATGGTAGTTATACACCGCCCATTGTTTAATTGATTGAAAAATTAAAAAAGGAGATCGAAAGATCTCCTTTTTTAATACTTGGATTCTCAAATGAAGTGCAACAGAGATTAAATTATTGAAAGGGAGCAAGATGAGCTAGCATTTTGCTTCCGACCGACCAAAGTCAAAGTTGCATCATGAACTATACTCATCTTACTCAAGAAG